>JAJRRE010000178.1 GCA_024279745.1 Alphaproteobacteria bacterium | reverse complement strand
TTGCTATCCGCCGCCTTTACAATACTCGAATAGGCCTGCACCTGCTCTTCCAGTTTTGGCAACGCCGCGGAAACCATGAATTGCAACTCGGTGCGAAACAGGCCCACACCTTCGGCGCCCGACTCTTCAATATGATTCATATCGACCAGCAAACCGGCATTGATATGCATCGAAATCTGTTTGCCGTCCTTGGTCACTGCCGGTGCATCGCGCAAGGAATGATACTGCTTTTGCCGTTTGGCGCGAAAGCGAACCTTGTCGGAATAAGCGTCTATAATGTTGGCGCTTGGCCGCAGATGGATCTCGCCGGTTTCCGCATCGACAATGATAGCGTCGCCTGCATCGGCCCGGTCGATAATACCGCGCGACTGGCCAATGGCGGGAATACGCAAGGCCTTGGCGACAATCGCCACATGGCTTTGTCCGCTGCCATCCTCGACAATCAGCCCGCGTAATTTGGCGCGATCATAATCGAGCAAATCCGCCGGACCCATTGTGCGCGCCACCACAATCGCATCATCGGGCAGCCCACCTGCTTTCGACGCGGTCGTCATGCGCCCGGTTAAAATCCGCATCAAGCGCTCCGACAGATCATCGAAGTCGCGGTAGCGCTCGCGCCAGAAGGTTCCGCCCTGTCGCAGCATTCGTGCGCGCGTGTCGTTCTGCACGCGCTCAACCGCGGCTTCGGCTGTCAATCCACCGTTGGCCGCTTCTTTCATCCGCCTGAGCCAACCGCGATCATGGGCGAACATGCGGTAGGCTTCCAGTACATCGCGGTGCTCGCCGGCGCGTGCCAGTTCGCGCTGCCCGAGCATTTCATCAATCGTCCGCCGCAGCGCCTCAACACCTTTATCGAGCCGCCTGATTTCCGCATCCGGTTCATCGGACAATAGCTTGGTAACCACCACGCGCGGCTCATGCAGCACCACATGCCCGAGCGCCAGGCCTTCCGAAATGATCTGCCCTTTGACCACATGGGAGACATCGCGGCTATATTCGATATCGCTGTTAACACCCGCCACTTCGCCCGACACCAGATGTTCGGCCATCACCATGGCAGTGGTTTCCAGGACCTCTACATCTTCTTCCGAATAATCACGCTGCTTCCGGTTTTGCACCACCAGCACACCAAGCACATGACCCGAGCGCAATATCGGCACCGCCAACAAAGAATGATACATTTCCTCGCCGGTTTCGGGCCGATGGGAAAAGGCTGGATGAGCTTGCGCGTCAGATACATTAACCGGCTTGGCAAGCTCGGCGCAGCGCCCGACAAGACCCTCGCCCCGTTTCAAATGGGTGTTGTGAACCGCGTCAGTATTCAGCCCTTCGGTGGCGAACAGCTCTAACGTGCCATCCTGGCGCTTGAGATAGAGCGAGCACACTTCGGCAATCATCAGGCCTGAAATCTGGCGCACGATCTTGTCGAGCCGCGACTGACCGTCCTCGGCCTGGCTCATGATTTCGCGTAGCCGCCGCATGATGATGCGCAGCGCCGGTTCTGCAGGACCTATGCGCGGGGGAGACCCCCGGGAGCTCGTCATGAGCATTGCCCATCATTGTTAAGCGCGCCGATCACGTCGCCAGTTTCATTTCATAACGGCTTGCTGCGGCGCTATAGGTTGCGGCACTGAGTTTTGCCACTGGTGAGTTTTGCCACTGGGTTGCGGCGCGGATATGTTGCGACACAGTCATTCACTGCCTATGTGCAATTGAGTATCGCCCCTCGGCATCTCATCTTACCGACAATATACGTGGCCCTGGATACGTGGCCTGAATAACTGGCCCTGGCTGGCTCACAGGATCAATTTTAATAAGCAATCTGGTCCACGACTGCATCTGAGAGCAGATCGAAAAGAATTCAATTGTTTATACCAACCGTACCCTATTCAGCGTCCAGCCCAAACAGACTATGCAAGGTACGAATCGCCAATTCCGCATAATCTGCATCTATCAATACACTAATCTTGATTTCTGACGTGGTGATGGCGAGAATATTTATACTTTTTTCCGCCAAAGCCTGGAACATTTTTGACGCGACACCGGCATGGGAGCGCATCCCGACGCCGATCACCGAAACCTTGACCACATCGGCCGAGCTGGAAATTTCAAACGCGCCGATTTCCGCCTTGGCGCCGTCGAGCACGCTCAGCGCGCGCTCAAGTTCCGAGGCCATGACGGTGAAGGTCATATCGGTCAGCCGGCCATCACCGGATAAATTCTGCACAATCATGTCGACATTGACATTGGCGTCGGCCAACGGTCCAAAAATACTGGCGGCGACACCGGGCTTATCGGCGATGTTGCGCAATGTCACTTTGGCTTCGTCTTTTGCGTAAGCAATGCCGCTTACTACTTGCTGCTCCACGATATCATCCTCGTCGCAAACAATGGTTCCGATGTCTTCAAGATTATCGATATTGGTAGGCGGTGTTGTCTCATGATCGGCAAAGCTCGACAGCACGCGCAGGCGAATACCGTAGACCATTGCCAATTCAACCGAGCGCGTCGACAAAACTTTCGAGCCCAGGGACGCCATTTCCAACATTTCCTCATAGGAAATTTTGCTCAGTCTTTGCGCCTTGGCAACGATGCGTGGGTCGGTTGTATAAACCCCGTCGACATCCGTATAGATATCGCAAATATCGGCTTTCAGCGCCACCGCAATGGCCACCGCGCTGGTATCTGAGCCGCCGCGTCCTAATGTTGCAATGCGTTTGCGCGTCGGTTCAATACCCTGAAACCCGGTCACAATGGCCGCCTGACCGCCAGCAATGCGCTCACGCATTAATGTCCCGTCGATGGAGGACACGCGCGCGGCGCCATGATTGTCATTGGTCTCAATCGGCATTTGCCAGCCCTGCCAGGAGCGCGCTTTGACGCCCATGGACTGCAGCACAATTGCCAGCAGGCCGGAGGTGATCTGCTCGCCGCTGGCCACCACCGCATCATATTCGCGCGGGTCGTAATCGGGCGAGGCCTGATTTACCCACTCAACCAGCTGGTTGGTTGTACCGGCCATTGCAGAGACCACAACGGCAACCTGATTGCCCGCATCCACTTCGCGCTTGACGTGGCGCGCGACATTGCGAATGCGGTCCAGATCGGCCACCGACGTTCCGCCAAATTTCATGACAATCACAGCCATGGCAAAAATCCAAATTCTTTTTATTCAGCTTGCTTCAAGGTCTAAGCGATTTTAAAAAGCGCGTAACAGTAAGGCGCGCGCCGCTGCTCACCACATTGTCAAGGCCCATACTCGCGCCGCCAGACCCACGCTCCGTGCCCTGGCCGCTTTTTCGAGGGTACTCTTAAGCC
>JAJRRE010000177.1 GCA_024279745.1 Alphaproteobacteria bacterium | reverse complement strand
CGGCTGCTTGATGACCCCTCCAGCGGTCTTGATAAGCCTGCCGCCGTCATTTTGGAAACGGTGCAGGGCGAAGGCGGGCTCAATGTGGCACGCATCGAATGGCTCAAACGGCTGCGGGCGCTGTGTACCAAACATGAAATTCTTCTCATCATTGACGACATCCAGGCGGGCTGCGGGCGCACCGGCACATTCTTCAGCTTTGAACCAGCCGGCATTAAGCCCGATATCGTCACCTTGTCGAAATCCTTGTCCGGTTATGGTCTGCCGTTCTCGATTGTGCTGATGGACCGGGCGCTCGATCAATGGCAACCGGGCGAACATAACGGTACATTTCGCGGCAACAATCATGCCTTTGTCACCGCTACCGCCATGCTGGAGCATTATTGGCGCGGCACCGCCTTCACCGATCAATTAGCTGCAACCTCCGAGCATCTGGCCGCACGGCTGCGAGCCATGCGCGATCAATTTGGCCCGGCATTGGCGGCCGTTCGTGGCCGCGGCTTGATGCAGGGCATTGAATTTACCGACCCGGAGCAGGCTAAAGCGGTGGTGACACACGCCTTTGAACTGGGATTAATCATCGAGCGCTGCGGCCCGCATGATGAAGTCGTGAAATGCATGATGCCGATTACCATAACCACATTGGAGCTGGACGAAGGTCTTGATATTCTGCAGCGCTGTATTCAAGATGTGCTGGCAAATGCGAAGCTGTCTGACGACCACAAACCAAAGCAGGCCTTTAAACATACCCGCATTCGCAAACTGCAATCGAAGGCACAAGATGGTATTGTACATGTGAACAGCCATGCAGATAATGGTTCAGTTGCAGCGCCTAACCGGAGCGATAAAAAACCGCTGCCAATTGTGCTGCGCTCAAGGGGCTGAGACTGTCGGGAACGATCACAATCCAACGTGTCCTGACGCGGCATTTAGACAAAAGACTTTGTGGGACACGGATAAATTATGCTGATTTGTGAAGGCGCGAATAATAGCGTGCGCTGGCGGGCCGGCGAGCGGCTGCATCATCTGTTTGAGCAGCGCTGCGACGAACTGAGCGCGGCGGGAAAGCCTGATCATCCCGCCGTGGTCACTGACGAGGGCACGGTCAGCTATCTTGAACTCGACGCTCGTGCCAATCAGCTTGCCCGCCATCTGATCGCGCAAGGCGTCAAACCGGGCGCACGCATCGGCGTGTTGTTTGATAAAACCATTGAGCGTTATGTCGCCCTGCTGGCGGTTCTAAAGATCAACGCCGCTTATGTCCCCCTCGATTCGGGCTTTCCCAAAGACCGCATTGGTTTTATTTTGCAAGATGCCGGGGCCAGTGCAGCGCTGACCATGAGCGATCTTAAAGATAAACTGTCGGACTTTTCCGGCACAACGCTTTGTCTCGATGACGCAGCGGATGAGATAAGCGCGCAGGCTCCCGGCCGTCTCACCGCCAGCGCCGCGCTCTGCGCCCCTGATGAGCTGTGCTATATTATTTATACCTCCGGCACCACGGGCAAGCCCAAAGGCGTGCCGATTAATCAAGCCAGCATTTGCAATTTTGTGCGTGTAGCCGCCGACGTCTACGGCATCGACGAGACCGACCGCTCCTATCAGGGCATGACCATCGCCTTTGACTTTTCCGTCGAGGAATTATGGGTGCCGCTGCTGGCCGGTGCGACGCTGATCCCCGGCAAACCCGGCGCCTCGCTGGTCGGCGATGATCTGGCGGATTTCCTCGCCGACAATAAGGTCAGCTATCTTTGCGTTGTACCAACCCTATTGGCGACCATTGAGCGCGACCTGCCCGATGTTAAAATTCTGCTGGTGTCGGGCGAAGCGTGTCCGCAAAATCTGGTGCGCCGCTGGCATAAACCCGGCCGTGTAATCCTCAACGCTTACGGCCCGACCGAGGCCACCGTCACCTGCACCTTGACCGAACTTTACCCGGACAAACCCGTCACCATCGGCGTGCCGCTGCCCAGCTATACCATTGTGATTTTGCAAGAAGACGCAGCTGAGGAACTTGAAGATGGCGCAACCGGCGAGATCGCCATTGCCGGTGTCGGGCTGGCGGAAGGCTACCTGGGGCGCCCGCAACTAACGGCGCAAAAGTTCATTGCCGATTTTCTTGACCTGCCGAATAATACATCGGGCCGCATTTATCGCAGCGGTGATCTGGGCCGCATCAATGAAGACGGCGAAGTGGAGTTTCTTGGCCGTATCGACACCCAGGTTAAAATTCGCGGCTACCGCATAGAGCTGACAGAAATTGAATCCGTACTCATGCAGATCCCGCAAATTGCCCAGGCCGTTGTCGATACCCATGAAGTAGACCCCGGCACGCCGGAGCTGGTTGCTTATTACTCTCTCAAGCCGAACGCCAAAGACGTTTCAATCAAGGATATTTCCGACGCGCTAAAAAACAACCTGCCGCCTTATATGGTGCCCTCTTACATCGAATATATGCCGGTCATCCCAATGACATCGAGCGACAAGGCCGATCGCAAAAACCTTCCCGCCCCGACCGGGCAACGCTTCATCGCGCAAACCGAATATATCGCGCCGCAATCCGCCACTCAAGAACTGCTGTGCAATAGCGTTGGCGCCGTTATGAAGCTGGGCAAGATTTCGATCCGCGATGATTTCTTCAAGGACCTCGGCGCGCATTCATTGTTGATGGCGCAGCTTGGCTCAAAGCTACGGCAAATAGAACATCTGCCCAACATCTCCATGCGCGACATCTATCTTAACCCGACCGTTGAGAAACTCAGCGCCCATCTTGATGAGCTAGCAGCACAAGAGAGGCCCGGCGGCAGCGATGATAGCGCAGGGCCTCAGGCCCCGATCCCGCCGCGCAGCTTTGATAAACCACACATACCGGCCCGCTTCGATTACATCATGTGCGGCGCCTGGCAGGCGTTGGCTATGGCGCTCTATGTCATGAGCGTTTTATGGGTATTGGTCGCCGGGTTTAGATGGAGCTATGGCGCGATCAGTGGCGACTGGTTTGATCTTTATCTGCGCATTGTGGCCGCGGCGCTCCTAACCTTCGTCTTCTTCAGCGCCCTGCCCATTGCAGCCAAATGGTTAATCATCGGCAAATGGAAACAAAAGAAAATTCCCATCTGGAGCACCGAGTATTTTTTGTTCTGGCTTGTCAAAAGCCTGATCCAGACTTCGCCGCTGATCGCCTTTGCCGGTGGCCCGCTGTATAATTTATATCTGCGGCTGCTGGGCGCGAAGATCGGCAAACATGCGGTCCTGATGCCCGGCGCCGTTCCCATTTGCACTGATCTGCTTTCAATCGGCTCAGGCACGCTGGTGCGCAAGGACGCCCTGCTGAGCGGCTACACGGCCCAATCGGGCTATATCTACACTGGCCCGGTCACGATTGGTGACAATGCCTTTGTCGGCGAGGCAAGTGTAGTGGATATCGACACATCCATCGGCAAAGACAGCCAGCTGGGCCAGTGCTCGGCCCTCATCAGCGGCCAGCAAATTCCCGCCGGCGAAACATACCACGGCACACCGGCGCAGCCGACCGATACCGACTATTGCAAGATCGAGCCGATGACCTGCTCGTCCCTGCGCCGCTGGAGTTACGCCCTAATTCAGTTTGCCCTGTCGATCCTTGTTTTGTCACCGGCATTCATCGGCGCGGTCTATGCGTTGCTACCGCTCGCCAATCAATATCTGACCTCCGGACAGGGCCTCTCAGCAACCAGCAACCTTGATATCGCCAGCCTGGCCTGGCGAGTGGCACCCTTGTCTGTAGCGGCCTATATATTTGGAATTTTGTTATCAGTAATCCCGGTTCTTTTCGTGCCGCGCCTGCTGAACCGCCTGCTTAAGCCGGGCAAAACCTATGTCCTGTTCGGGTTCCACCATTTTCTCCAGAGTATGGTTTCATCGTTTTCCAATTCGATATTTTTTAACTTGCTGTTCGGCGACAGCTCACTCATCGTTTATTATCTCAAGGCCATTGGCTACAAGCTCAATAAGATCGTCCAGACCGGCGCTAATTTCGGACTGGAACAGCGGCACGATAATCCGTTTCTGTGCGATATCGGCTCCGGTACTATGGTTTCCGATGGCTTGACCATGATCAACCGCCAGATGTCGAGCAACGCTTTCCGTCTCAATCGAGTTAAAATCGGTAAAACTAATTTTTTCGGAAACAACATCTATCTGCCCTTTGACAGCAAGGTCGGCGACAATTGCCTGCTGGCAACCAAAGTGCTGGTGCCGATTGACGGCCCGATGCGCGAGAATATCGGACTGCTCGGTTCGCCGTCCTTTGAAATCCCCAGGACTACCTTGCGTGATAAAAACACTGCTTCGGCCCTTGGTGATGAGGAGCGCCGCGACGCCATTGCCCGCAAAACCAGTTACAATATCGCGACCATGACCCTGTTCTTGTTCGTTAACTGGCTTTACGGCTTTGTCATTATTCTTCTGGGCTATATGGCGGCACAAGCTTATCTGATTAACGGATTTTCTGCCGTATTACATTTTGCCGTGCAGACCACCGGTTTCACCATTGTTTACTTCACTTTTACCGAATGGCTTGGGCTGGGTTTTAAACCTCTGCGCCCGCGCGTGGTCTCCATGTACGATCCTTATTTCTGGAGCCATGAGCGCCACTGGAAACTGTCAGCAACTCCGCTGCCGCTGCTGTTTGCCGGTACGCCATTCAAGAATCTTATTTCGCGAATGCTCGGCGTTAAGCTCGGCAAAATGGTATTCGACGATGGCGGCAGCTTCTATGAAAAGACGTTGATCAGCGTTGGCGACTATACCACGATAAATCACGCGGCGGTTCTGCATGGCCATTCGCTGGAAGAAGGCGTGTTCAAATCAGACCTGGTAGTGGTCGGCGCGAACTGCACACTGGCACCGTTATCCTATGTCGATTACGGTGCTGTCGTCGGCGACAATGCAATGCTGGGACCAAACTCTTTCATAATGAAAGGTGAGCGCATCGCGCACAACGAAATCTGGCAGGGTAATCCGGCACAAGTGGTTGGGCGCGTTGATGGGCCGCCAAAACAGGTAACCTTGACGACTGGCGATGATTCAAAACCAACGTCCAAGCCAAAACCAACGGCAATTAAAATCAGTGTTATCGACTGAACCATGCCGCACCGCGCGACCCCAGCGATATAATAATTACAGCTCATTATCTATTCGCATGAGTTTATGACTTTCGACTTGCATTCGCCGCATTCTTATATAGATATGGGCTCATAAATTTTACAGCAGCTGAAAGGACGTCCATGATCGAGCACAAACATTTCCAGTACCAATTGCTGGTGAATGGCTCGTCAAATGTCCGGCGCGCCGCCTTACCAGTAACCTGATTGATCATCCATCCGTTGATCAAATTGATCACGGGATAGATTGATAGAGCTGGCGGCGTTTCAGGGATCACCCTGATACTTTTCCAACGTTAAGAATTACCAGGCGCGAGATTTGTTTTCGTGCGCGGGTGAGTTGTTTGTCGCGGCCTCGTCTTTCATCGACGGCGTCCGTTCCAAATGATTTCAGGCTGGGCATTTTGTGCCTCGCCTGCCACTTAATGTTGCGCCGCTTACGCTTCCAATCAGGACCTCGCTAATAAATACCGGTTTGCTTGCCAACAATTGCCGCCTGTTCTGGGTGCCATATGTCGCGCGGGCATGGGCTCCGGTGTGTCTGTCCTTTCCGCCTGATGCTGATGCACCGGGCGAAGAACGCAGCCGCCTTGCCTGCTGTCGGTATTTCAAAAAACCACCCGCGCTGCATCTTCGCAAACCAATTTGACTTGTTTCTTGATGCAGCATCATCGCCGCCGCCTTGTCCTTCAGGGCGGTGTGATTTGGAGAGTTACCATGGCTGTCATTGAGACAAGTGGAGGAAACGGCGCCCCTCGCGCTCCCCTCGACACACAGCTTCGCCGTTATGTGCGAAGCTATCGCCGGCGTTTGCGTAAGCTTGCCAAATCTCATAGCCATCTTGGCGATCTCATCTACACTTATCCTGCGGCAGCCTTCGTTATTGCCGCGCATCAGGGTAATCCACTTGTACGCGGTGAGGCGACCAAACTGGTGAAAGAGGGTGCTGGATTGCGCAAGGTCGGCAAATGCCTTGGCTTGCCTAACTGGAGCCGCCGCCTGCCGCCTGAAGCCTTTCGTGACGGCGTTGGCAAACTGCCCAACTCGGATAATTTCAACCGCAAGATCACTAATCTGATCCCGCATGAAACCGAGAAAGTTGGCCCCTGGCTGCACTGGGTGACTAAGGCAAACGCACTGTGCCATGAGGACTTTGCCTTGTGGATTGCGCGCCAGAAGATCTGGTATGACGGCTTGCCGTCAGCCGAGACCATCGTTCCTCTGGCCGCTTTTGTGTGGTTTTCCGACGCTGAAGGTACCAAGGCTCGCGGCTTTGTCGATAAGCCCTGGAGCAACGACATCGGTATCGAAAAAGCAGTGGATGGCGCGCGGGCGTGGTTCCTGCGTCTGTTGATGGAGGATTGCCGCAACAGCACCGGCAGCTTTGGCCGCTGGTTTGTTGCCCAGCGGGTTAGTGGCTACCGGATCGTACCACTGCGCACCAAGGTCGATTTGGTGGATGAAGGCCAACGCATGATTAATTGCGTTGCCGACTATGCTGGCTCGGTCGCTTCGGGGGAGTGCCTCATCTATTCTGTTCGTCGTGGCAACCACCATGTCGCAACATTGGAGGTGCAACCAGCTCACGCCATGGATGGCACTGCCGATGTGGTTCAGCTTCTTGGGCCATGCAACGGTGACGTTGATGAAGGCATTTCGCGTGCTGTGCAGACTTGGCTGGGCCGGCAGGGGAGCTATCCTTATTCTGGGTCCCACAAGTTCGTACTGGCCGGGTTTGACAATCGGCGTTGGGACGAGCTGTGGCATCCCTTCTGGGAAGCTCACGGCCAATCTGGCGCTCCTGGCGGACGGCGCGGCAGCTGGTTGCCGTTCCAGGTCAACCGCGCTTTGGAGCAATTGTCATGTTCTGTTTGAGTGCATCTGCTTAGACGGCGCAGGGCAAACAACAGCTATGGCCAACGGCGACAACAATGGCGTTGCAATTGCCGAGAGCCGACAAACTGATCTCGCGCGGTGTGCGTGTTACTGCACCAAAACATCGCGCGAGATTACCTTTAATAACAAGATTGCCTTAAACACTAAATCTGCATTGTCTCATTGATACCGCTATCTGTAAATTTTGAGCGGCTGTAGTTTAGTGACCCGTTTAACCAAATTTATTTTCTCGCGCCGCATTTGCTGGTCTTGTAATAGCGCAGCTTACTCAACACACCGCGCACGGCGAACGAGCCGTAGTCGATGTAAAGCTTACGACTGACACCGTTTTCATAGAAGCGAAAGGCCAGCTCATAGACCGGCACTTCATCGGTTTGGCCCGTGTTCTTTTCAAAATAGCTGATTGAAATCGGCCAGGCGCGCAGCTTACCCAGATTTTCTGCGGCCTTGACCTTGGGAAGCTTTCCATCGGCGGCAGGCGACAATAATGTGCCAATGACCGACGTTGTGGCATAGACCTTATTTCCCTTATCCGTACCGTCATAGATATCGACGCTCAGCACGGATTTGCCCTGGCCGGCCGCCTCTAGCAAGGCAATCGAATGTTGTATTGGGAAATAGGCTTTGGACGGGATCTGCAATTTCGACTGTTTCGGCTGCTTGAGTTTCACATTGATCTTGCCGGTTTTTAAATTGCGAAAGGCGCCGCCAATGGTCTGCTCCAGTAATTTTTCATCCTGATATTGGCTGGACGAGAATTTGAACGTTTTGCCCTTGGCCCCTTCAAATGACGCCGCACGCATGTCGGACAATGTGGTAACCCCTTCAGAGGAAACCGAGCGCGTCACATAGCGCATATTCTGCTCATAGCCTTCACAAGCACTGCCGGTCACTTCATAGACCATACGCCCGGTTAGCCGCGAAATTGCCGAGCCGCCCCGTTCCAGCGTGATCTCATAGACCGCTTGATGCGGCGCCAATTTAATCGCACCGGCCTGCGCCGATCCCGGAGCAAACTGCAGCACCGCGAAAAATCCAGCGCCGATCGCCAGCTGCCGTGTTACCGACGCGCCAAAGTTGTGGCTCGAACCACAGCCCAACCCAAATCGACATGACGCCCATTTCAGTGTCATTAATTACTCCTTTATCGGATTTCACCAACCACATTACACGAACCCGCCCACATCTATCAAACCGAACAACCCAAGCCGGCAGTTAGACTTAAGATATATCGATCAAATTGCGGCCAAACGATCAAATATCTTCGATTTGGAGCGCTGATCTGCCGTTGTTACTGACTGTTCATGAAAGGTCCTACAACAAAACTAAGGTAAATCACCAATCACTTACTACCAGGCGCAAAATTTGCCACGAAAGACTGATGACAGCCGCTGCGACTTGGGCTACTAGACGCGCAATCTTTTGGTATTACGCTGATAGGACCGCCATGATCACACCTCTGGATCGCGCGACATTTATTCGCCCCGTCGCCCATCGCGGGCTGCATGATATTAGCAGCGCGATAGTGGAAAATTCACCCAGCGCCTTTGCAGCTGCTTTGAAGGGTGATTACGCCATTGAATGCGATTTACGCGCCGCCCATGACGGCGTGCCGATGGTGTTTCATGATGCGACCCTGGACCGCCTTATGGACGCCACAGGACGATTTGACGAGCTAAGCCCGGCGCAGCTCAAGCGGCTCAGATATCAGGCCGCCGATGAGGGCGTCTTGTCCTTTGGCGAAATTCTTGAACTGGTGAATGGCCGCGTGCCGCTTATGGTGGAGTTGAAGACCGATTGGGAGGCGCCCGATCTGTCTTTTCTTGCACAGGTTGCGGATCTCGCCCGCGCCTACAAGGGGCCCATTGTCTTCAAAGCTTTCGATCCAGATGTGATGATTGCTCTGAAACATCTTGTCCCCGGCATTCCACGCGGCATTGTGGCGGGCCAATTTGGCAAAGCCGGCTGGTGGCGCGAGTCGCTCGGCCCCTGCCGCCGCTTTTGTCTGAGCAATCTTTTCTATGCGTTCGCCGTGCGCCCCAGCTTTATCAGCTATCGGCTTGCCGATCTGCCGACCGCTGCGCCGGTCGTTGCCAGATCCGTCTTTAAATTGCAGCTCTTTGCCTGGACCGTCCGCAGCACGGATGAGCGCGCGCGCGCGGCGCAGCTTGCCGATGCACCGATATTCGAGGGCTATTATCCTTGAAGGCTGGCTTCCTTGAGGGCTGGCTTCCTTGAAGTCTAATCGAAATTTGTGGTGACACGGACGCCTCACCATAAAACTTGAGTTGGTTATGTCGCTCTATGGCAGGTTTGCCTGTGCGTGCTTGAAAGGCCTATAACTTAAGCGCGACGACAGAACTGCCTCAATTCTAGCGCGGATCATTTAACACTCGGTCATCACTACCGCGTCCACATCTAACCCAAAGCGACCCAATCGATGAATGACGATATGAGCGAAGCTGTGGTTCAGGTCTATGGGCGGATTGGCGATATCCCGGCGGCTGAGTGGGATGCTTGTGCCAATCCCGATCCAGCGCATTTTGACCCGTTTATCTCCCATGCCTTTTTGCTCGCGCTTGAACAAGCCGGTACGATCAGCGCCGACACCGGCTGGATTGCGCAGCATCTGGTGCTGCGGGATGATCAAAACGTCTGCAACAATGGCGACAATAAAACCGGCGCAGATGCTGGCAATGGCGAAAGTAAAGCCAAGCCTCAATCGAAAGGCGAAATTCTGGGCTGTATGCCGCTTTATCTGAAACTGCATAGCCAAGGGGAATACATCTTCGACCATGCCTGGGCCGATGCCTACACACGCGCTGGCGGGCAATATTACCCGAAATTGCAGGCTGCAGTACCGTTCACGCCAGTTCCCGGCCGCCGCCTGCTTGTTAAACCGGGAGCAAATGAAATCCGCGCACGCACCACTCTTGCCCACGCCGCCATTGAACTCACCCGGCGGCATGACGCGTCTTCGTTGCATATAACGTTCTTGAGCAAGCAAGAATGGCAACAGCTGGGCGGCGATGCGGCACCCGACCAATTGCAGCTGCTGCAACGCACCGGCAGCCAGTTTCATTGGCTCAACGATAATTTCAACTCATTCGACGACTTCCTGGCGACACTGGCCTCGCGCAAGCGCAAGGTCTTGCGCAAAGAGCGCCGCGCGGCACTTGAACCGGGCATTACAATTTCTCACCTCAGCGGCGCTGACATCAAAGAAGATCACTGGGACGCCTTCTTTGAATTTTATATCGATACCGCCACCCGCAAATGGGGACAGCCCTATCTCAACCGCGAATTTTTTACTGTATTGGGCAAGGTCATGGCGGATCGATGTTTGCTTATCATGGCACAGCGCGAGGGACGCTTCATCGCCGGCGCCCTAAACATTATCGGCGGCGATTGTCTCTTTGGGCGATATTGGGGCGCGATTGAGCATCACCCGTTCTTGCATTTCGAAGTCTGTTATTATCAGGCGATTGATTTTGCCATAGCGCACGGCCTTGCTCGTGTGGAAGCAGGCGCTCAGGGCGAGCACAAACTGGTACGCGGTTATATACCGCTCCCAACTTATTCGCTGCACTGGATAGAAGACCCTAATTTCCGCGCCGCCGTCGAGAACTACCTCATCCATGAACGGCGCCACAGTGATCATGAACGCAAAGCGCTGGCTGAATTTACACCCTTCAAGAAATCCTGCTGAACAACACACCAATCAATACGCATGTCATGTTTCGTTTGTTCAACTCGTGCATTACGCGATCAAGCTCGCGTCGTTGGCACACACCAATCACGCAGTTTCCTTCGCCCTCCATTCATCACAAGATTTGTGATAACTTGACGATGTGCGTCTGACTTTCTATGACACGGGACACGCTAACAGTTAAGAGTGCTTTCATGCCCTATGACACCAACAACATCTTCGCCAAAATCATTCGCGGTGATTTGCCCAGCCATAAGGTTTTTGAAGATGACGAGACGCTGGCAATCATGGATGTGATGCCGCGCTGCGACGGTCACACATTGGTTATTCCGAAAACTCCTGCGCGAAATATTCTTGACGCCTCACCCAATCAAATGCTGGCAATTATGAAAACCGTGCAGAAGATTTCCCACGGTGTCATGAAGGCGTTTGATGCCCCCGGTGTTACGATCCAACAATTTAATGAACGTGCTGGTG
>JAJRRE010000176.1 GCA_024279745.1 Alphaproteobacteria bacterium | reverse complement strand
CCATTATAATATGGGCGGCATTCCGACTAATTATCACGGCGAGGTCATGACGTCCGTTGGCGGCAATCCTGACACGGTGGTGCCCGGCTTGATGGCGATTGGCGAGGCGGCCTGCGTCTCGGTTCACGGCGCCAACCGGCTGGGTTCCAATTCTCTCATCGATCTGGTTGTTTTCGGCCGGGCGGCGGGACTGCGCTGCAAGGACACCATTGAAGCGGGGGCCGCGCTGCCGTCATTGCCCAAGGACACCGACGAGCGGGCGCTGACACGGCTGGACCGCTTCCGCTATGCCAAGGGCGATACGCCGACCGCGATGTTGCGCCTTGATATGCAGCGCACCATGCAAAATTACTGCGCCGTATTCCGCGACGGGCCGGTGCTTGATGAGGGCGTTGAAAAGATCACCGATGTGTGGCGCAAAGCGGCTGATATCGCCGTGTCCGACCGCTCGCTGATCTGGAATTCCGATCTGGTGGAAACGCTGGAGTTTGACAATCTGATTGCGCAGGCGGCGGTGACCCTGACCGGTGCGGCCAACCGTGAGGAGAGCCGCGGTGCCCATGCGCGTGAGGATTTCCCTGACCGTAATGACACCGAATGGATGAAACATACATTGGCCTGGGCCGACGATGCGACACAGGCCGTGACTATCGGCTATCGGCCGGTGCACACCACAACGCTGACCAATGAAATCAGTTATATTGAGCCCAAGGCGCGGGTGTATTAGCTGCGATAGTCGGCGTTGATGGTGATATAGCCATGGGTGAGGTCGCAGGTCCAGATTGTGGCGCTGGCCTCGCCAATACCAACGTCAACGTTGATTTCGATTTCAGGGTTTTTCATATAAGCGGCGGCGGCAGTCTCACTATAGTTTGGCGCTCGTTCGCCCTGGTGCGCGACTTCGATGTCGCCAAATGAAATAGCCAGCTTGTCCCGTTCGGCCGCTTCGCCGGATTTGCCGACGGCCATGACAATGCGTCCCCAATTGGGGTCTTCGCCGGCAATTGCGGTTTTGACCAGCGGCGAATTGGCGATTGCCAGTCCAATGATGCGAGCCGCCTCCCAGCTTTGCGCGCCGGCCACATTGATGGTTACGAATTTGGTCAGCCCCTCGCCGTCTTTGGCCACAAGTATAGCCATCTCGCGCATGAGATCGTGCAGCGCCTCGGCAAAGCCGGCTAGTTGTGGGTCTGCGCTGTTCGTTATCTTTGGCGCGCCGGCGGATTGCGCGGTGCCAGTGGCAAAGGCCAGCAGCGTGTCCGATGTAGACGTGTCGCCGTCAATGGTCATGCAGTTGAACGTCGTCTTGGCATAGCGCGCCAGCAGCTCCTGCAAGACCGGCGCGGCGATTGGTGCATCGGTGAAAATGAAGGCGAGCATGGTGGCCATGTCCGGTGCAATCATACCCGCGCCCTTGCAAAAGCCGTTGAGATGAACCGGCGTGCCGCCCAGATCAACCGTGCGCGTGCACAGCTTGGGAAAGGTGTCCGTGGTCATGATGGCGCGGGCGGCCTCGTGCCAATGGTCGGTTGTGGCGGTATCTGCCAGCCCGGCCAGCAGATGCGTGAATTTTTCCGCCTGCATCGGTTCGCCAATGACACCGGTCGAGGCCAGCAACACCTGATCTAAATCGCACTGGGCTGCGTCGGCGGCGGCCCTGGCGGTTAGCTTGACGGCATCGCGGCCGCGCTGGCCGGTAAAGGCGTTGGCATTGCCGGAGTTTACGACCAGTGCCCGAGCTTGCGCGTGATCCGTGCCAGCTGCCCCGGCGGCCAATGTTTCGCGGCACCAGGAGACGGCGGCCGAGCAGGTTTTGGATTTGGTGAGCACCCCGGCGACAGCAGTTCCCTTTGTCAGCAGTGCCAGCATCAAATCTGTGCGGCCTTGATATTTGATCCCGGCGGCGCAAGTGGCAAAGCGGACGCCGCTGATCTGCGGCACATCGGCAAGCTGAGCCGGCGCAAAGGGGGAAATTGACGTGTCATGGTCGGGTTGGGCCATGGGAAAGTGCCTCGCTGATCTGGCGTCTTGGCGCCGACATTAAAATAACGATCAGGCCGGGGCATATTTGGCCCGCCCCATAAATGAAAAAAAACCGCCCCTGCCGATCAAAGCAGAAGCGGTTTTGTCATATCGTAATTTGCGGCGCCGATCCAGTAGCGCTTCAGCTGAATAATGCCAGGTCAAGTACAATCGGCAGGGCTCTAATTGCCGCCCTGGCCACTGCCGCGCTTATCGGCTGCGATCTGCTTTTTCAGCTCGGCGTCGATATATTCCACTTTGGCTTTTTTGCGCAGGACTTCGGCGGTTTCTTGTGCCTTGCGATGGATCATCGATAACAGTAAACGATCCTTGATCGAGGCGAATGGCGGCGGCGGGGTTGAGCGCCGGTCGTCAAGTTTGATGATATGGTAGCCGAAGCGGCTTTTTACCGGCGCGGAGATTTCACCCTTTTTGAGAGAGAACGCCGCTTTTTCGAATGCCGGAACCATTTGCCCCTTGGCGAAATAGCCCAATGAGCCGCCGCGATCCTTGCTGCCTGGATCTTTGGAATTGGCCTTTGCCAGGGCCGCGAAATCTTCACCGCGATTGAGCTTTTCGGTGATGTCGAGCGCTTCAGCCTTGGTCTTCACCAGAATATGCCGGGCGCTCACTTCTTCTTTTGGCGGGATCAGCTTGATCTGCTTTGCATAAATCTTGCGCGCATCTTCTTCTTTGATCGATTTTCTGATCGTGGTCTCGAAATATTGATCACGCAGGGCGCGGCGGCGCCAATAGCGAATGCGGTCATCATAGTCTTTGCCGGCGCCCAATTTGCTCTTTTTGGCAGCAAGCGCAAATAAGATGTTCTCAATGGTATATTCAACCAGGACACGGCGGCGCGCATCGTCCGGGATTGAGCCCAGATCCGAGCCGATTTCAGCTTCGGCCAGTTTAATATCCGCTTCCGTGATCGGTTGGCCGTTCACTGTTGCCAATACTTTGCCCGCATTCTGGGCCGAGGCCGGCAGGGCCGTCGCAAGCGATGTTGCAAATGAGAGCGGCACAGCCAACGCCGTTACAACGAACGAGAACGTAAGCAGACCGCGGAGTTTGGCGGTGGCAAATGGGGGCAGCGCAGGTTTCACGGGAATAATCCTTATTACAATAGATCCAGGGGATCCAAAAATTTGGTTTTTGGTGTCAGAGTTTCTAGGCACCAGTCTTTGATGTCGCCAGGTTTTGGCCGACGGCCGGCAAATTCAGGAACTGAGCCATGAATAGCCGGACCAGGCGGGTCTTGCCAAGTTAACAAGTTGTTATGTGTCAAGACTGTGGTGGCCCTCGAAAATGAGGGCCAAGCTGTGGGCTGATGATGCAAACGGGTATGGTCCGCGCGAAAAAAACGACGTGCATGTAGTGAAAGTCACACCGCGGCGCGTTGACAAGCTTCGGCGGCCTGCTTATCTGTCGTTTAGCTCGGTATTTCCGGGCCGGTTCAAGGCGAAACTGGCGCATCTTTCACAACCCCTGCGACAATCCGTCAATTCTTGATCGCGCTGCATTGCGGCAGCATATTCGATCAAGCTGAACGGCCCTAAAGCTCAGATCGTTTATCCGGTGAGCTGTTGGAGTTGCCAAATTGCTAATGAGACCCTGCCTCGGGTGGTCCGGCGCAGGGCAATTCTACTTGAGGACGCGTCCTACATGCTATCCATCGGCTCAATTGCGGCGAAAGTTTTCGGCTCAACCAATGACCGCAAGCTCAAAACCTACCAGTCCCTGCCTGAAGAAGTGAATGCACTTGAAGCGGAAGTCGAAGCGCTGAGTGATGAAGAGCTTAAGGCGCGAACCGACGAGTTTCGCAAGCAACTGGAAACGGGGACCAAGCTTGACGATTTGCTGGTGCCAGCCTTTGCCACGGTACGAGAGGGGGCCAAGCGCTCTTTGGGCCAACGCCATTTCGATGTTCAGATTGTCGGCGGCATGGTGCTGCATGAGGGCAAGATCGCCGAAATGAAAACCGGCGAAGGTAAAACGCTGGTGGCGACATTGGCGGTTTACCTCAATGCACTGTCGGGGCGCGGCGTGCACGTGGTAACGGTGAATGATTATCTGGCCTCGCGTGATGCGGAATGGATGGGCCAGGTCTATCGCTTCTTGGGGCTGACCGTCGGCTGTATTGAACACGACATGGACGACGAGCAGCGCAAGGCTCAATATGACTGCGATGTCACTTATGGCACCAACAATGAATTTGGTTTCGATTATCTGCGCGACAATATGAAAATCGACACCAATGAGATGTGCCAACGCGAGCATTATTTTGCGATTGTCGATGAAGTAGATTCGATCCTGATCGATGAAGCGCGCACGCCGCTGATTATCTCTGGTCCGTTGGAAGATATGGCCGAGCTGTATATGACCATCGACAAATTCATCTACGATTTGATTGCCGAAGACTTTGAGCTTGATGAAAAGCAAAAGCAGGTCTCGCTGACCGAAGCAGGCAATGAGCACATCGAAAAGTTACTGAAAGACGCCGGTCTTTTGTCGGGCGAGTCGCTCTATGACATGGACAATGTGACGGTTGTCCATCACGTCAACCAGGCACTGAAAGCGCATAAGCTGTTCCAGCGGGACCGCGATTATATCGTCAAGGCCGACCAGGTGGTGATCATCGACGAGTTCACCGGCCGGATGATGGAAGGGCGGCGTTTTTCTGAAGGTCTGCATCAGGCTATCGAAGCCAAGGAGAAGGTCCAGGTCCTGCCGGAAAACCAGACGCTGGCGTCGATCACCTTCCAGAATTATTTCCGCCTATATGAAAAGCTCGCCGGCATGACCGGGACGGCTGCAACCGAAGCCGACGAGTTCATGGATATTTACGGTCTCGACGTGATCGAAGTGCCGACCAATGTAGATATCTCGCGCATCGACGACGACGATGAAGTCTACCGAACGGCGCCAGAAAAAGCGCGCGCTATCATCACCCAGATCGCAGAATGTAAGCTGCGCAACCAGCCGGTTCTGGTGGGGACCACATCTATTGAGCGTTCAGAAGAATTGTCGGCGTTTCTAACCGACGCCAAATTTGTCAAACAGCT
>JAJRRE010000175.1 GCA_024279745.1 Alphaproteobacteria bacterium | reverse complement strand
CTGGGCGCCGATCAATCAACGGGCGGATGCTACCTCGTCTTAGTCCTGGCGCGCCAATAACGTATGTGTGGCCTTGGTGACATCGCTTTGGCGCATCAGGCTTTCGCCAACCAGAAAGCTTTTCACGCCAAAGGGGGCAAGTCGGGCCAGATCCGCCGGGGTTGATATTCCGCTTTCGCCGATCACGATTTTGCCGTCAGGGACGCGCGCGCTGAGCTGCTCGGTGGTGGCCAGATCAATGGTAAAGTCGCGCAGATTGCGATTGTTGATGCCGATTAACCGGCAATCCAGTTTCAGCGCGCGGCTCATTTCATTATCGTTATGCACCTCGACAATGGCGTCCATTTTGTGGTCGCGGGCGGCGGCGGCCAGATCGGCGGCGGTGGCATCATCGATCTGCGCCAGTATGATTAAAATGCAATCGGCGCCCCAAGCCCGCGCCTGCGCCACCTGATAAGTATCGAGCATGAAATCCTTGCGCAACACCGGCAGTGTGCAGGCGGCGCGGGCCTGAGTGAGAAATTCCGGTGCGCCTTGAAACGACGGCGTGTCAGTCAGCACGGAAAGGCAGGCCGCCCCGCCGGCTTGATAGGCGCGTGCCAACTCAGGAGGATCGAAGTCTTCGCGAATGAGGCCCTTCGACGGACTGGCCTTTTTAATTTCTGCGATCAGGGCAAAATCACCGCCATCTATTTTCGCCTGCATGGCATCGGCAAAGGGGCGCACGGCAGCTGCGTTTGCGGCCAGATCCGCCATCCTCTTGGGCGAGGTTTCAGTTTTGGCCTTTGAAATTTCATCCAGCTTATAGGCGGTGATTTTATCGAGAATGTCTGTCATGGCTCAATCTATCATTGATTTGAACGGGCTATCATGGATTTGAACGGGGCCGGTGGGCGCTGGTTCGTCGGAAGTGCCAATGGAAAATCAAAAGGGCGGTATCAATGGAGACCAAGAAGGCAGTGTCCAGGGTAAAGTCCAAAGGGCACCGGGCCAGATATAGAACAGCCCGGCGCGCGATGAAAGGGGGGCCTGTTCGGCCCAATATTATTGTGCGGCAATGGTCTCCGGCGGCTCAGGGGCCTGCGGTTGCGGGCCATCGCTAAAAGGAACCTGATCTTCTTCATAGTTTTGCTGCGTAAGCACTTCAGGCGGGGCGATCAGCAATTGCCAGATGCGCTCGCAAACAGCCGCCTCTTTCCAGTAATCCGTGTGACCGCCAGTGCCCAGCGGGATGTTTTCAATCTCTGCCAGCAGATCAACATTGCCGGCAATCGGATCGTCCACCCGCCACATATTCACCCAGCTGTGGACCTTGTAAATGAGTGGCGGCCGGGTGGGGTCAAAGTTTTGCGGGTTGTCGTAATCATGAAAATAGTGCCGGTAAAGATGGGAGAGCGGCGATCCCAGCGTCATGACGTCGATGCGGCGAACCGACGGCAGGGTTGACGTGACGTCATGGGCCGGATGTAGCAATTGGTCGTGGTTCATCAAATAGTCATGCATGATCACCGTGCCTTGACTATGGGAGACGAAGATCAGCCGGTCGACTTGCTGTTTGACAATAACGTCGTCAATCAGCGCTTCGAGGCGCCGCTGAATGCGCTGCCGGCGCTGGAACCGGTTTGGACGATAGAGGCCGGCGCGATTGCCAGTCAACTGCGCTCCTGGTTGAAAGCGCAGGGCGAATGAGCGCGGCGAGGGGTCATATTGGTGATCGACAAGATCGCGGCCGATATGCACAACCCCGTCGGATTTCTCGGCAATGCGGCGCAGCAGATAAATAAACAAGAAGATCGATAACAGCCCGGTCAAGAATGAATTGGCCGAAGTCGTTTGCGCCTGCTCGGCAAGCCAGTCGGCGAATTCGATATTATCGAAATTTAACAAGAACAATGCAGCGGCATTGAAAACCGCGCCGGCAAATAAGACGGCTATGATTGCTGGACTGGCGATCAGCCGGGGCAAAGTGAAGGCCTTGGTTTTTCTTTTTGCCCGGCTTTTGGCACGTGACCGGCTGTTGGCTTTGCGGCGCCCATTATCGGAAAATGCAGAAGATCGCCAGGCGATATAGCCCGTACGCAGGCCGACGACCATCATTGCGGTCAGCAAAAACAACACAATCGACATAGTGTTGATATGAGCGATATAGAGCAGCAGCGATTTAACCGATGTCAGCGCGCATTGCGCCGAACTGTGCGGCACCACCATGAACTCGGCAAAGGTCATGGTTGGTTTGCAAACAGGTGTCGAGACGATGCTGGCAGCCGCGCTCAAAGTTTGTCCTGGACTTTGCGCCGTACTTTGCAATGTGACAATAACCATGAACAACAGCGCCGATAACGCCGCCTTCCACATCATGCCTAGGATTAATGACAGGCTCAAAGCTGCGGCCGGCCGGGCCAGCGGCACGGTAATATTGCGCCGACCAAACGGTAAGACGCGCTTGACGGCAACCAGACAGATTAACACAGCCGCAGCCGCGCAGATCACGGTCCAGACAGTCCAGGCGATGAGCACCAGACGAATGGAAATTATCAAATAGTGATCGGGCGTCGCCAGGGATAAATCCGCGGCATTGTATGATGCCACAGCCAAAATTCCCAATAAAATTCCGGCATAGAAGGCGCCCGATATGGCTAGATATGCCAGCCCGATCCGGCGGTGAATAAGGCGGCGAAACAAGAACACGCCGCCAACCATGGACACCAGCAGCGAGCCAACAACAAGGGGAAAGATCAGAATATCAAGATTAAACTGGTGGGCGAGGATGAGCAAAAACACGCTTTGCAAAATGGCCACATTGAGCCCGGCAATCGGCCAGTGCATGACCCAGTTCGCCGATTTAATGAGCCCGGAGATCAGACTGTGAATGCCGCCCTTGCAACCCTTGAGAAAGGCATTGCCAAGCACAAAGGGAGATTCCAGGAAGAGCTGCAGCATCGCCGATAATTGCGAAATGTTGGTCTCACCGACCTTGGACAGATCGACCCAGAATAATTCGGTTAAGATCGCGTCTTTATCGTCCAGTCGCAAGGTGCGCGAATAGGCCTGCCAGGTGGCGTCGGGCTTGCTGGCACCAGGATCGCGAACCTGATGCACGGTGCTTTCAGGCTCAAAAGCAATGGAGCACGGGACCCCGGCAAGATGCAGATGATGTAGCCAGGAGGCGGCAGGTTCCAACCCGACAATCATGCCCAACTGGTAAATCAGATCATCGCGGTGATGCGCGCGACGCGCCCGGCTTCGATATTCGGGTAAATCCGCATAGGCCTCAATGCCGGCGATTTTGCAAAAATTGCGAAAGTCGAGATCTTCTTCAAGCGCCACGACAATCGGCCGGTCCTGCGCTTCGAGGACCAGTAGCAATTCATTGGCTGCTTTCGCGCGCTTGGCAAAGCGGGGCCATTTGAACCAGCGGCGGCGCGGCTCGCCGTGATAAAGCGATTGGGCTGGCCGGCTGGTTTGGCTCTCAGGCGCACCCACGGATTTATAGGCTGACCAGCGCTCTAGAAAAGGTACGAAATAGCGATTGATCCAGCCGGCATGAGTTTCCCCGACGCCGTGAATGACGACGACGCCGATCTTCTCCCGAGGCGAGGGCCCCGAAGCCTGGCCTCCTAATGCCTGGCCTCCTGGAGCCTGGCTCCCCGTACCATTTATGCCGTCCATGATGGATCCCCCTGAACCCGCAGTCTCAAAGAAGGGAAATTGCTCAAATTATTGATACATGGTCGGAAAATCTGATAGCGAATTTATGTCACTGGTTGGAAATGCTAACGATTTTTTGCAAAGTGGCGCTGGTTCGACCGTTATCCAGGGCCTCCGCAGCGGCTATGGCGCCTTCTTTTAGGGTGCCTACCTTATCGGCAATGAGCAAGGCGGCGGCCGTATTAAGCATAACCGCATGGCGATAAGCCATCAAATCGTCGGCAGTATCGCCATCAATCAGGCGGCGGATCTTTTGCGTGTTCTCTTCCGGCGTGCCGCCTAGAATCTGGCCAAAGGGATGTTCGGGCAGATCGGCATCTTCCGGCTTTATGGTAAATTCTGTAACCGTACCGTTTTCCAGCGCCGCCACATGGGTCGGCCCGGCAATGGAGATCTCATCGGTGCCGTCCATACCGTGGACAAGCCAGGCTTTGGTCGACCCAAGCGCGCGCAAAGTTTCCGCCATCGGCTTGATCAGAGCCTTTGAGAAGGCGCCGGTCAATTGCCGTTTAACGCCGGCCGGATTGGTCAGCGGGCCCAATATATTAAAGATCGTGCGCACGCCAAGTTCAATTCGAGCGGGCATGACAAAGCGCATCGCCGCGTGGTGATTGGGGGCGTTCATATAGCCAAAACCCGCTTGCGTAATACACTTCTCAATGCTGGCAACCGGCGCCGCCAAATTGAGGCCGAGCGCTCCTAGCGCATCCGACGCGCCCGATTTGGACGATTGCGCCTTATTGCCATGCTTGGCAACTGGAACCCCCAAACTGGCGACAACAAGGGCGGTCGCGGTGGAGATATTGAGTGTATGCTTGCCATCGCCGCCGGTGCCAACAATATCCATGGCGTCATCAGGAGCGCTGACCTTGGTTGATTTGCGCCGCATGATGGTGGCCGCGCCGGTGATCTCTTCGATGGATTCGCCGCGCTGGCGCAAGATCATTAAAAACCCGCCGATCTGTGCCGGGGTCGCCAGCCCCGACATGATCACATCGAAAGCAGCTTCCGCTTCACTTGGCGTCAGTGCGGCTTCAAGCGCGCGGGCAATATAAGGTTTCAGCGCATTGGCATCAGTCTGCGGTGTGGCATCGGCCTGCGGCGCGGCGCCGGGCTGGGACGGGGCAGTTGACATGAGGCGGTTCCTTATGAGCTTCTTTTCTCAATATGCTGGCGCGATGCTGGCGCGCCTAATATTGCGCGGCGTGTTTGGCCGGCTGTGATTGTGTTTTGGCATTGGGTCGTTTGACCGGCAACCCTGCCAGCGTCAGAAAATTGGCCAGCAGATCATGACCATGTTCCGAGGCGATGGATTCAGGGTGAAACTGCACGCCGTGGACACAATGCTTCTTGTGGCGCAGGCCCATGATCACGCCCTCATCGGTTTCAGCAGTGATCTCCAATTCTGTCGGCAACGTTCCCCGTTCCACGGTCAGCGAATGATAGCGCGTTGCATTAAAGCTTTTCGGCAGGCCCTTGAAGACGCTTTTATTGTTATGGCGGATGGTGGAGAGTTTGCCATGCATCAGGCTGGGCGCGCGAATGACCGTGCCGCCATAGGCCTGGGCGATGGCTTGGTGACCCAGACAAACGCCCAGTACCGGAATGTCGCCGCCAGCCGCGCCGATCAAATCAAGGCAGATGCCCGCTTCATTGGGTGTACACGGCCCCGGCGACAGCACGATGGCGTCCGGCTTCAGCGCCAGCACTTCATCGACGCTGGCCTTATCATTGCGAATGACGGTCGAGCGGGCTCCCAGCTCGCCCAGGAAATGGACGAGATTATAGGTGAAACTGTCATAATTATCGATCAGGACTAACATGAGCTCAGGTTTAGGTGACAGGTGTAGCCCGCGTCAAGCTATCCGCTCGTCAAAGCATAATCTATCAACTTGGTTGCGGCGCCGGGCACGGCGTTGGCGCGAACCATTGCAACGCCGTTGCGCTTGATCATGCGGTGCTGATATAGCTGGTTCAAATGCAATGCGCTT
>JAJRRE010000174.1 GCA_024279745.1 Alphaproteobacteria bacterium | reverse complement strand
CCAGATATCAAGCCGGCGTGAGTTACCCGCTGGCGCAACGCCATTGCAATATCTGGCGCGCCAACAGCCGCCGGCAACGCGCCAGGATAGCCGTGAAACCACGATTGCCGCCGCCGGGCAGCCATCTGCCAAATCTGCAGACGTCGGCGTGGAACCATCGCGGGCAGGTAAATCTGGCAACCAGACCAGCCGGACCAATCAAACCGACCAGATTGCGCCAACGCTATTGGCCCAGGCCTCTGGCGAAGGTCCGATTGATAGGGTCCAAAAATGGTATAAGAAGTCCGATGAAGACTTCCGCGACGTCATGCGCAAATTATCTGTTGGCGATCCTGGTGACAAGGCCAATCGCGGCCAGAACGATCAGCGCCGGACTAGCAATGGGCTGGTGAAATTACTGGAAACTGTGCTGCCGATGGATTGGTGGAAGCGCACGCGCGACGATTATCGCACCACCGTCGAAAAATTGGCCAAGAAAAAATCCAGTGAAAGTGGTGGCGGTGAACCATTGGGGCTGAAGGGGGCGGAGCCAGCCTCAAAGTCTGCTAAAAAAGCGCTCGCCAATCAGGTGAAGGAGCGTGCTGCGGCAGAACGTCGGGCAAAACTGGCAGCAGCGCGGGCTGAGCAGGAACGGCAACAGCGATTGCAAAAAGACCGTGCAGATCGGGAGCGCCAGGCACAAGAAACGCGATTGGCTGAAGAAGACGCGGCGCGGCGCGGCGCCAGGGCCCGGGCCGCAGCCGAGCAAGCCGCACTTGAAAAAGAAGCAGCTGCCCAAAAAGCAGCTCAATTAGCGCAGTCAGAAAAACAAAAGCTGAAACAAGAAAAGCGCCGCCGCCGGTTGGCTGCCGAAGCTGCGGCTGCCGCAACAGCAAAAGCGCTGGAAACCGCACAGGCTGAAGCTGCCGCCCAAAAAGCGCAAGCACAACGCAAAGCCCGCCAAGCGCTTGAACGGGCCCGGCTGTTAGCTGAGCGCCAAGCCAAGGAGCGGCGCGCCCGGGCTGAATTGAAACGCCGGGTCGAGGAGCAAAAACGAAAATTTGCGGTGCAGCAGCGTTTGGCAGCACAGAACGCGGCAAAGAAAGCGGCTGCTGCCGCGAAGCAAACAGCGGCGATAAGAGCCGCCAAGGCCGCCAAGGCGAAGGCCGCTAAGGAAAGAGAACTGGCGTTGGAGCAAGCACGCATCAAGTCCCAAAGACAAGCACGCATCAAAGCGCGCAAAGAGGCGCGCATAGAGGCTGAAAAACAAGCACTTGCCGCCGCCAAGGCACGAGAGCTAGCCGCAAGGCGCCGCAAGGCTGAACTGGCGGCTCGCGAAGCCAGCGCCCAAGCTCAGGCGAAAGCCGAGGCCGAGGCAAATGCAGCCGCGAAATCCAAACGCCAATCCGTCGTCGCCGCCGCAGCTTTGGCGGCCAAACAAGCTGTAGATCAAAAACGCAAATCGGCAGGACAAAGCGCAAATGAGGGCGAGAAACCAGCCGCGGACGAAAGTCTGGGAAGCAAGGTCAAGCGCAAATTCGCATTTTCAATAAAGGAAGCCAAAGAAGCCGCCGCGGCGGCTTTAGGGGCTGCGCGCGCAAAGATAGCGAAGGAAAATCGCGAAAAAACGCGCGAGCAGCGTCTTGCTTTGAGCCTGCCAACGCGGCGCAAAGTTGATCAAGGATCGCGCGCGCGAACTGATGATGGCGCCGGCGGGGCAAGCAGTGGCGGTAAACGCCAAGCCGTTCAGCAAGGACTACGCCTTGCGCAAAAGAGCACCCTACCTACTACTAAGACTTCTGGTGACGAGGGCGCTAATAGAGAGAATAAGGATCCGCCGGCTTGCAAGAATGCAGGTCTTCAGATTGACCTTCCCGGTTGGTACATTGTACGGCGCGGGGATACCTTGCGCACCATCGCCCGCCAGCATTATAGATCCAGTCGCGCGCGGCGATTGATTTTTCGCGCCAATGAAGACCGAATTGACGATCTTGACGATCTTCGGCCCTGCACTCGTGTGCGTCTGCCGCTGCCTGAACCTGCTGGCTGATACAACATTGCTGGTAAACACGGTGAGACCGGAATGACTGCGGCAGCATTTAGGGCGCTGGCTGATAAAGTGCGCGCCGAAACATCATTGCAGAAATTTACATTAGCTAACTATTGAGATTATAAGTGGCCGCACCCATTTTCTTGCAGTGGTCCATCCATGCTATCAACTATGGCCAACAGTTGAGTCTCCCTTTATTATCGCCGCACGCCGCCTGAAATATCCACGCGCGAGGCGTCCAAAACCTATGAAAGATACGCCATGGCTGCTCGGCAGCATTCCAACACCCGGCCCTTGTCTGGCGATGACGAGAGCGACGAAGCGCTTGTTGCGGCGCCGCTTGCTCCCCCTGCCCAAATGGATCACTGGACGGTTTTGAAAGGGCTGTTTCCGTTCGTGTGGCCGGTCGGGCGGCCCGAATTACGCTGGCGTGTGGTGGCGGCTGTCATTGCCTTGTTGCTTGCGAAAATTGTCACGGTGCTGATCCCGATTGCGTTTAAGGAAGCAACCGATGCGCTGGCAGCGATTGCCGCGCCGAATATTTCCGATGGCGAGCGCCTGGCCCTGGATGTGAGCCTGGGCGTGACCATGCTGATCCTGGCCTATGGGACAGGCCGCGTCATTATGATGGTGCTCAACCAGATCCGCGATGTGTTCTTCACTCGCGTCGGCCAGAACGCCGTGCGCCAGCTCAATACGCGCACCTTCCGGCATCTGCACAAGCTCTCTTTGCGCTTTCATTTAGAGCGCCGCACCGGCGGTGTCAGCCGCGTGATCGAGCGCGGCGCGCGGGCGATTGAGCTTATCTTCCGCATGGGCGTTCTCAACGTCATCCCGACGATCATCGAGCTTATTTTGTTAAGCGCGGTGATGGCCTATTATTTCAGCTGGGTCTATATCGTGATCGTCATTTCCATGGCCGTCATATATTTCCTGTTCACGATCAAGGCCTCTGAATGGCGCATTAAAATTCGCCGTGAAATGAATGAGAGCGATAACGACGCCAATTCCAAGGCGGTCGATAGTCTGCTCAATTAT
>JAJRRE010000173.1 GCA_024279745.1 Alphaproteobacteria bacterium | reverse complement strand
TGCCTGTTGTAGTGAGGGTAATCCTATGAAAGTTAATGTATCTGTACGAGCCGCGACAGCCGCGCTCACCATTGTAGCGTGTTTGTCGACGCCGGTAACAGCTGGCGGTCTACTCGATCGCGGCGGTTCCATGAAAGACGACTATACGCCCTATATGCGCAATGTCAGCACCGGCGGCGCCGGTCCTTGTTATTTCCGCGCTGATGTCGGCTATTCACTTTCCAGCGATCCGTCGATCAGCTGGCCGGTTAACAGGATTACAAACACCTACGCACCGGGCACAACGCAGGCGCAGATCGATGCCGGTGCTACACCTACCGCGACCAATACAGCTTATGTCGGTGATGCGGTAACCAATACCTCAATGGATAACACATGGTTTGGCGAAGGCGGCTTTGGTTGTGGCTCCGGCTCCAACGGTTTTCGCGGCGAATTGATGTTCGGCATCCGCGGTTCCAGAGACATTGTCGGCACACCGCAGCTGTTTACTGTTACCAACAATGTTTCACCGCCTCCAAATTTTATCGATCCGCTTCACACCTCTGTGAAATCCTATACCGCAATGTTCAATCTGTATCGTGATCTGGGCAATTACGGCGGGTTCACACCTTACATTGGTGCCGGTATTGGCGCGTCCTATAATAAACTGTCGCAGGTTTATTTCACAGACAACCCAAATCTGACCAATAAAATCGCCGGCAATAACGATCTGTCCTTCGCCTGGGCCTTGATGGCCGGTGTTGGCTATCAGATGTCGCAGCGCGCCATCATTGACTTTGGCTACCGCTATATCGACATGGGCTCGATCAAGTCCGGCCGCGTCGATAATGCTGGGTTTGTCAACCCGGCGGTTGATGTGAAAGACATCCGCGCACATGAGTTCAAGATCGGCCTGCGCTATCACTTTGGCGGTGGCTCTTCGGCAACGTCCTTCAAATAAGTGACACTTGATTTAAAAGTTTAAAGCGATTGGTCTTCGGGCCTTCGCTGTTGGACAAGAAGAACCGGGCCATAGGGTCCGGTTTTTTTGTGGCAGTAGCCGGGGGATTTGTTCACGCCCGCTCGCGGTTCCCATGCGCAAGACTTGAAATTCTTGCCCAGTAGATCACGTGTAGCTTGCGCCCGATTGGCAAAAGGGACAAGAATAGAGCGTTGAGAACAATAATCGATAGAAGGGCTCGTGGGAGGCCAGTCATGAAAAAATTATCGCCATTTTCCAGACGCGACATGCTGCGCGCCGGTGGCGCCGCATCGTTATTGGCGGCTGGCCATGTGTTGTTGCCGGCGGGCTCGTTTGCCAAGGCGCCGATGCAAGATGCGCAAGTTCCCGGTTTTTTCCGGTTCCATGTCGGCGCCTATGAGGTCACAGTATTATCAGACGGCAATCTGATCCTGCCCGCAGCGGGGCTGGCAACCAATGTGCCGGAAGTACAATTGAAGGGGTTTTTGCGCTCTAATATGCGCTCAACCCAAAGCCGCGTCGGGCATATCAACGCCGCTTTGATCAATACGGGAGCCGAGTTGATCTTGATTGATGTCGGGTCTGGGTCAAATTTCCAATCGACAGCCGGTAAACTGGCGGAAAATCTTGAGGCGTCGGGATATTCACTCGATCAGGTCGATAAGGTCATAATGACACATGCGCATCCCGACCATATCTGGGGGCTCACGGATGAATTTGAAGATGCCCCACGCTACACCAACGCCAGTTACGTCATGACCGCTGCCGATTGGGATTTTTGGACCGCCAAGGAAACCGCCAGCAAGGTACCGGCCACGATCCAGGGCTTTGCTATCGGAGCGCGCAAACATCTTTTGCCCATCGCCAAGAAAACCAAAATGGCGAAGGCCAATGAACAAATCCTGCAAGGTATTACGCTGGTTTCGACGCCGGGGCATTCGCCAGGCCATTCTTCGGTGCTGATCGAGCAAGGAGACGATAAATTACTGATCACGGCCGATGCGATTACCGATGCGCAGGTGTCTTTTGAGCATCCCGATTGGCATCCCGGGCTCGATCTTGATCCAGAAATGGCTGTTAAGTCACGAAAATCATTACTGAAAATGGCGGCGGCGGAGCGTCTGACCGTGCTTAGCTATCATTTGCCGTTTCCCGGTGTCGGCCATGTGGCAGCGCGCGGTAATAGTTATCGTTGGGTGCCGTCATCGTTTGAGTGGGCTATACCCGGTTAGAGCGCTACCGTATCGCAAACAAGGTACTGAATTTGCGGGATAATTTCGAATTCGCATAATCATATGGGTTGCAAAGTTCCTATTGATAATTGTTCACTTGCTCAGCCAGGCACCTCAGTCAGCCAGGCAGCTCAGTCAGTCAGGTAGTTTGGTGAGCTAGGGTAATGGTCGTCTGGAAGGGGGCGCCGATCCAGGAGCGCGGCATGAGCCCTGCATAAACCCTGGATGAGTACCGGATGAGCGTTACGGCGCTGACTTTGTCGCGGCTGGATCTGGTGTTTTTAAGCCAAAATGTATTTTCGGGCCAAAAGTGACGACTCAATGGTTTGCGACGGGCGCGCAATGATGTAGAAGCGCAGCGTCAGACGATGGATGACTGGTTTGATTTGAAAAATACTTCTGTGATGGGGGGCGGATCAGGCCGGATTTGGATGCGGGCGTGGTGGAATTGGTAGACACGCGAGATTTAGGTTCTCGTGCCGCAAGGTGTGGGGGTTCGAGTCCCTTCGCCCGCACCACCCACTTAGTGGGGAACCCATATGGTAGGAAACCACATATTGTGGGAAACCCACATAGCGGGAGACTATTTTGGTGAACTTGCGAGACTTTGACGCCGTTGTTGGAAGTGTTTGAGAGTGCTTCTTTAAAAAGCGCACCAACAAAATCGTCAATACCAAATAACAATCGGCTGGCGGTCGGCCAGGTGCTGGCATCTTGGCAAGAGCGTTTCGCAGCCCTTATTGGCGGGGCAAAGGCGGAATGCAGATTGTGATCAGCAGATTGTGATCAAATGAGATTTTCAAGCGCTGCCAAATCCCGGCGGCGGCGAACCACGAATAGAGCAGAGCAGATATGACGCAGATTAACGAGACGACGAATGAAGGTTTGAAGCGCGAACTGCAGGTGATTGTGCCCAAGGATGAATTGGGAACACGCTTTGAACAGCGTCTTGACGAAATCAAGGGCCAGGTTCAGCTGAAGGGCTTTCGCAAGGGCAAAGTGCCGGTTGCGCATTTGAAGAAGGTCTATGGCCAATCGCTAATGGCTGAAGTGCTGCAAAAGGCGGTCGAAGAAACCAGCACCGATACGTTGAAAGAGCGCAAGGAGCGCCCGGCGCAGCAGCCTAAAATTGAGCTGCCGGAAGATGAAACTGTGATCAAGGCGATCATGGATGGGGAAGCCGATCTTCCCTACACCATGTCCTATGAAGTGCTGCCCGATATCAAGATTGCAGATTTTTCCAAGATTGAATTGGAAAAACTGGTTGCCGAAGTTGACGATATCGCGATTGACAAGGCGCTGGGTGAGCTGGCAGAACGGGCCACCAAATTTGAAGCCGACGAGGGCCGGATTGCTGAAAAAGGCGACCAGCTGACGATTGATTTTGTTGGTAAGATTGACGGCGAAGCCTTTGATGGGGGAACGGCGGAGGGCTCAAAGATTGTGCTCGGGGACAGCAATTTCATTCCCGGCTTTGAAGATCAATTAATCGGCACAAAAAAAGATGCAAAGCTTGTTGTGAAGGTGACCTTCCCTGAAGACTACCAGGCGAAAGATCTGGCTGGCAAAGCGGCTGAGTTTGATGTCACCGTGAATGAAATTGCAAAATCTGTCATACCGGCGATTGACGACGATCTGGCCAAGATGATGGGCGCGGAAGATCTGCCTAAACTGCGCGATATGGTCAAGAACCAGATCACAACTGAATATGCGCAAGTCACGCGCAACAAGCTGAAGCGCGATCTTTTGGATGAGCTGGAAACGGCGCACGACTTTGAGCTGCCGCCGTCCCTGGTTTCATCTGAGTTTGACGCAATCTGGAATCAGATTACGCAATCTATGGAAGAGGCCAAAAAGACCTTTGAAGATGAGGGCAAAACCGAGGACGGCGCGCGCGAAGAATATCAAAAAATTGCCAACCGGCGGGTACGCCTTGGTCTGGTGATCGGTGAAATTGGCGAGAAGCACGACATCAATGTGACCAAGGAAGAATTGCAGCGCGCGGTCATGGAGCAGACGCGC
>JAJRRE010000172.1 GCA_024279745.1 Alphaproteobacteria bacterium | reverse complement strand
GGGTGAAACCAAAGGCAAGGCAGGCCGCGATGTTGAAAGCTGGCGCCTGACCGGCTATTGGAAGCCGTTTCATTTTCACTCGACCTTTGCTTACGTGAAAGAAAACGGCCCGGCCTCTGAACCCAACTTCCAGCGCTGGCTATCGAAACATGCCGACAAGTTGCGCGCGCAGGGCAAGGAAGTAAAACTCTGGTAAGCGAGGCTGCCGTTGCTGTGATTGGCGCTCGTTCAGATGTCGAATGGTGATACCGAAGCCCGGTACAATTCTCAGGCCTTTTTCAGGAACTGGGTCTTGAGCACGATGGTGCTTTTGCCGATGCGGCATTCAACTTGCGTCTCATTGCCCGTATGGCGGATGTTCTTGATCACCGTGCCGCGCTTCAGAGTTTTCGACATACCCTTGATCTTCAGGTCCTTATTGACCTGAACGTTTGAGCCGTCTTCCAGCTCATTGCCGTTGCAGTCTTTGACGTCACTCATGTCGCGTTTTCCATATCTTGAAGGGATTAGATTGGCTGCGCACCCTCTCCCCGTTTTTACGGGGAGAGGGTTGGGGTGAGGGGCAGCAGCTTGTTCAGTGCCTTGAGTTGCCCCTCACACAATGTTGTCTGTGCTGCCCCTCACCCATTCTTGTCTGTGCTGCCCCTCACCCTAGCCCTCCCCCCATACGCGAAAAGGCTATGGGGAGAGGGGACTGATTTAGTATGTTACTTGGTATCGTCGCCCGGTTCATCATTGGCAGTATCATCTTTCGCAGGATCGCCGCCAGCGGTCGGATCGCCGCCAGCGGTCGGATCATCGCCAGCGGTCGGATCATCGCCAGCAGGCGCGTCGCCGCCAGCGGCCGCATCACCGCCACTATCACTGCCGCCTTCGGACGGACCGCCGCCTTCTGGTGCGGCCCCATCTTCGCCCTCTGCGTCAGGCTCATCGTCGGACGTGCCGTCATCGGGAATATGCTCGACGGAGACTATGCGCTCATCTTCAGCGGTGCGGAACAGGCGCACGCCTTGCGTGTTGCGGCTGGCAATGCGCACATCATGCACCGGTGTGCGAATGAGTTTGCCCGCATCGGTCACCAACATAATCTGGTCATTGTCTTCGATTGGGAACGCGCCGATCAACCGGCCATTGCGCTCATTCACCACCATTGCGGCGATGCCCTTACCGCCGCGCCCGGACGTGCGGTATTCATACGAGGATGAGCGTTTGCCATAACCCTTATCGGAAATCGTCAGCACGATCTGCTCGCGCGCGCCAAGCTCGGCATAACGTTCCGGCGTCAGGTCTTCAGTGCCTTCAAACTCAGCGGCATTTTCTGCCCCCGCTTCAACATCCGATTCGGTTTCTGCACCGTTCTCAATGCCGTCACTCTCGGTGCCCTCTGTATCTTCTCCGGCAGCCGCGCGGCGAATGGCATTGGCCTGCTTAACATAAGCTGTGCGCTCCGCCGGTGTTGCCTCCACATGATTTAGGATCGCCATGGAGATAACCTGATTGCCCTCGCTCAGGCGAATGCCGCGCACGCCGGTGGAATCGCGGCCCTTGAACACGCGCACATCTTCAACAGCAAAACGAATGCACTGGCCATTACCACTGGTCAGCAGCACGTCGTCATCGGGCGAACAAATGCCAACGCCGGCCAGCTGATCGCCTTCATTCAGCTTCATGGCGATCTTGCCGTTGCGGTTGATGTTCTCAAAATCACTCAGGGAGTTGCGCCGCACATTGCCCGAGCGGGTGGCAAACATTAATTCCAGCGCGCCCCAGGTTTCGGCATCTTCAGGTAGCAGCAGGATTGTCGTTATGACTTCGCCCTGCTCCAGCGGCAGCAGATTTATGAGCGCCTTGCCGAGCGATTGCGGCGTCGCGGCAGGCAAGCGCCAAACCTTCATGCGGTAGACCATGCCGCGCGATGAGAAAAACAACACCGGCGTATGGGTCGAGGTAATAAAAATCTGCGTGACGAAATCTTCATCGCGCGTGGCCATGCCGCCGCGTCCCTTGCCGCCGCGCTTCTGCGCCCGGTAGGTCGATAGCGGCACCCGTTTGATATAGCCCTTATGGGAGACCGTAATGACCACGTCCTCACGCTGAATGAGGTCTTCGTCATCCATATCCATATCATATTCAAGGATCTCGGTCTTGCGCGGTGTGCCGAACTCTTCCTTGACCGCGATCAGCTCATTATTAACGATCTCAACAATGCGCACCCGCGAGGACAGAATATCGAGGTAGTCCTTGATGTGCTCGCCGATGACTTTCAGCTCGTCGCCGATTTCGTCGCGGCCCAGAGCGGTCAGGCGGGCAAGACGCAGCTCCAATATTGCCCGCGCCTGTTCTTCTGATAAGCGGTAAGTGCCCTCATCAGATACCTTATGGCGCGGATCGGCGATCAACTCGACCAGCGGCGCCACGTCTTTTGCCGGCCACTCGCGCGCCATTAACTGCGTGCGCGCATCGGCCGGGCTGGGCGCTTTGCGAATGAGCGCAATCACGTCGTCGATATTGGCAACCGCGATGGCCAAGCCGACCAACACATGCGCCCGCTCG
>JAJRRE010000011.1 GCA_024279745.1 Alphaproteobacteria bacterium | reverse complement strand
GACGCGCTCGATTTTTACAAGTTCTATTATGCGCCCAACAATGCGATTTTGGTCGTGACCGGTGATGTAACTGGCGCTGAAGTCAAAAAGCTTGCGCAAGAAACTTACGGCAAGGTCAAGCCAAACCCGGCCATCAAAGACCGCCAGCGCCCGTCGGAGCCGCCGCAGGTAACGCCGCGCTACATTGTGCTGAAAGATCAGCGCGCCGGCAAAGCCTCAATCCGCCGGCATTATCTGGTGCCAAGCTACAAGACCGCTGAACCGGGCGAGGCTGAAGCCCTGGATTTGCTCGCCAAAATCGGTCTGTCAGGCTCCACCAGCCGCCTCTATCGCGCGCTTGTGGTTGACGGCAAGCAAGCGGCCAGCGCCGGCGGATGGTATGAAGCTTCCGGGCTTGATATGGGCCGACTTGGCGTGAATGCCATTGCCGCCGACGGCGTCTCACTTGACACCCTGGAAGCGGCTATCGACAAGGTCATCGAGGATATACGCGAAAACGGCGTCACCGATAAGGAACTGAAGCGCGCCAAGAAACTTTATATGGCCGACTATATCTACGAATCCGACAGCCAGTCGCAATTGGCGCGCCGCTATGGCTGGGCCCTGGTTGTCGGCCGCAGTCTCAAGGATCTCGAAGAATGGCCGACGCGCATTTCAAAGGTGACCAAGGAAGATATTAAAAAGGTCGCTCGGAAATATTTCGATATGCGTAACTCGGTAACAGGCCGCCTATTGCCCGATACGCCTCACATGGCCGCGCCTAAAGCATCAAAAAAGACAGACAAAAAAGCATCTGCAAAGAATGGCGCCGCAAAGAAGGGCTGATTGCAAAACCAATTAGAATATCTTGTTGCAATGACATCGGGAGACGCCTGGATAACTAACGCGTGGTCCCAGTCTTTAACGGGCTCACTTTTTTTACCGGGCTCATCTTGGCGGCCCGGAGCAATGAAAGACGTTTTTACTGTTGCAACCGGTAAGAAATTCGACGCGTGACACACGCCCAACGTTTCACAAAGGAATGCCACATGGTTTCCACTATACCAGTACGCCGGTCTGTTTTGTCCGTTCTCGCGATAATTCTGGTCCTGCCCTTATCCTTGATCTTATCCAGCCCTAAAGCGAGCGCTATGAAAATCCAAACCGTAAAAAGCCCCGGCGGGATCGAAGCTTGGCTTGTTGAAGAACATTCCGTTCCCCTGATCGCCGTGAAGTTCGCGTTTAAGGGCGGCAGCGCCCAGGACCCCAAAGAGCGCGCCGGGGTTGCTAATTTTGTTTCTGTCATGCTCGACGAAGGAGCTGGCAAATATTCGTCGGAGCAGTTTCAAGAACGCGAAGAAGATCTGGCCATTCGCATGGGATTTGAAGATGCCCGCGACACCTTCTACGGTAGCCTAGAGACTTTGTCTGCCAACCGAGACGCGGCGTTTGAACTGCTGCAATTGGCACTGACCAAACCGACCTTCGGTCAAAAGGCCCTGAACCGAATGCGCGTGCAATTGTTGGCGGGCCTTGCCTATCAGAAAAAAGACCCGCGCAATGTCGCGGCGCGCAACTGGCTGAAAATGGCCTTTGGCAGCCACCCCTATGCCCGCTCGGCGCAAGGCAGCGAAGAGACGCTAACGGCTATAACGCCAAAAGACCTTGAAGACTACCGCAAGCGTATTTTCGCCCGCGATACCTTGAGGATCGTAGTCGTTGGCGATATCGATGCTAAAACGCTGGGGTCCCTGCTCGACAAAACATTTGGCGATCTTGCGGAAAAGGCCGAGCTAGTTTCAATAAAAGACATCAAACCGAATAAGGGCCCAAAGCAGAAAATTATCAAAATGCCGATCCCGCAATCGGTTGCCCAATTTGGTATGGTTGGCCTGCCGCGCGACGATAAGGATTTCATGGCCGGTTATATATTGAACCACATCGTCGGCAGTGGCGGCTTTAGTTCCATTTTGATGGAAGAAGTGCGTGAGAAACGCGGGCTGGCCTATTCCGTCTACAGCTATCTGCAGCCGCTTGATCATTCGTCTTTGTTTGCCGGATCGGTGGCAACAAAGAATTCAGCGATTCTAGAATCGATCGACGTGATAAAATCTGTTTTGTCACGCATGGCTGAGAAGGGCCCGACGGCAACCCAATTGAAAAATGCCAAATCCTATCTCACCGGATCATTCGCGCTGCGCTTTGATACCAGCTCAAAAATTTCCGACCAACTGTTGTACATTAACCGCGAGGACCTGGGTATTGATTACGTCGAAAAACGCAACAAGCTGATTGAAGCAATTTCTCTTGAAGATCTGAAACGAGTCGCCAAAAGGCTGCTGAAGAAGAACGATCTATTGGTTACAATTGTGGGCCAACCGGGCCAGAAAAAACCCAAAAGCTAAGAACGGAAGCTTAATTACTGTTCGGTTTTGGAACACTATTTATGCCACCTAAAGCAGCATGAAGCGAGCAATGCAGATTTAACGTTTTTTGTCGATATATCAAAATGTTAAAGGGAAATAGTGTATAGCAATAAAAATGAGCCTTAGTCATTTAAGCAAAACGCAGCCATTGCTGCAACGACGCCTTTTGAGATATCATTGTGCTGCACACTAATCTTTTATCATCCAGGGTCAACATGCACTCCAGCGATGCAGACGATCCATCACAGCCGCCAGCGATAAATGTACGAACCATTTACCGCCAGCACATTAGTGACTGTTTCGTCGCGCCTGCCGCCATGCCGGGCAACGGCAAGCTTCTGTCCGCTCAGCGCCATGACGAGTGGATGGATAAACTCTCACCCGCATTGCAGCGCCTGCAGGACGCTTATCGCGACGGCTCAATGCCGATCCTGCGTATCGCAGAACAAACCGAAGATATAACCGAGGCGCAGGCAGCCTATGAAAAATTGGCCAAAGGCGCGCGAACAATCGTCTTCTTTGGCACAGGCGGGTCAGCTCTTGGCGGGCAAACCCTGGCCCAAATCGCCGGCTGGGGAATTCCCGGTTTTGCAATGCCGGGACAATCTCGGCGCCCGCGCACCAGATTCTACGACAATCTCGATGCGGG
>JAJRRE010000171.1 GCA_024279745.1 Alphaproteobacteria bacterium | reverse complement strand
CACAAGAATGGTCCTTGTATAATCTGTTAGGACCATCGCAGGCTTGAATTGTGCAATGATATGGGTGATCTTGCCGCCCATGATCATACGTTTACTCATTGTTTTGCTGAGCCTTTATCTGCCGAGTGCTGCAGCAGCGCAAGCGCGCCGGCCGCTGATAATCCTGACTTCATTCCCAGATTCAGTTTATGAGCCCTTCCGCCGTGCCTTTGAAAAGGCCTATCCTGATACGGATTTGTTTATTTTGAATCGCAAAACGTCTTCGGCGATTTCTTATATTCAGGACGGCGCCGGCCATCAGGTTGATTTGTTCTGGGCCTCAGCGCCCGATGCCTTTGAAATCTTGAAGGCCGCTGGCAGGCTGCAAAAAATATCGCGACCTTTGGCGGTGAAACATAAAACAATTTTGGGATATCCGATAAACGACAAGGATGGTTACTATACCGGGTTTGCAATTTCTGGATATGGCTTCATGTGGAATCCTGGCTATCTTCAGGCCCGGAAATTGCCCGAGCCGAAAAGCTGGAATGATTTGCGGCGCGGCATTTACAAAAATCATATCGCCATTTCTGCGCCGTCCCGGTCGGGGACGACACATCTCATTGTTGAAATCATTCTGCAAAGCAAAGGCTGGAAAGAAGGATGGAAGGCCCTGTTGGAAATCGGCGGCAATCTGGCGACGGTCACAGCGCGCAGTTACGGCGTGCCCAGCGGTGTTGAGCAAGGCCAGTTTGGTATCGGTTTGGTGATTGATTTTTTTGGGCTACGCTCTCGCGCCAAAGGTCATGGCGTTCGCTTTCGCTATCCAGCTCAGACCATGCTTCTGCCGGCCAATATTGCGATGACGAAGGGGGCCAAGAACACGCAAGCCGCAAAACAATTCATAGAGTTTTTACTTTCGGATCAAGGCCAGGATATTCTGTTTCAACCCGCCATCTCGCGCCTGCCGATTAAACAAGAAAGCTATAGTTCAGCGCCGGTAGGATTTCCCAATCCGTTTGAGTTTACTGTAACGCCGGGGGCGCCGCTGTTTGATATTAATGCCTCGCGTCGCCGTTACCATCTCGTTAATACCATGTTTGACCAGTTGATCACGTTTCGATTGCGTGAATTAAAAGACGCCTGGGCCATGGTCCATAAAGCACAGAATATGCTGCACGGCAGGCGCGCGCCAAAGCAGCAGGCGGCGATAGCGCGGGCACGCGCCTTGATCGAAACCATTCCGGTTTCGGCGGAACGCGGCCTGAAGCCGGATTTTGCCGGTTTGTTTATTCGCCATAAACCCGGATTTTCTGTTTCAAAAGAGCAAAGCGATTTGGAAGGTCAATGGGGGCGCGAAGCGCAGGCGCGTTATGAGAACGCGGCGCAAATAGCAGAAAAAGTTATTGAAGAATTGGCTTCGCGGCGGCAAGGGAAAATCCCTCAATGAAACCCCGGCGCCTTGGCATTCGCTCTAGATTATTTATCGCTTTTGGGCTGATTGTATTTGTGACGGTTCTATCCAGTGCCGTGTCGTGGTTTGTTTATGAAAACCTGAGCCAAAGCTTTAATGGTGTGACCGTTCTGGATATTCCTCAAATCACGCGCGCCTCGGGACTGGCTGCCAAAAGCGGTGAGATTGTTACCGCAGCCCCCATTCTGATGAGCGCGCGCACGGAGCGGGACCGTGCTAAAACCTGGAACCGGCTGCGCAAGGTGATCGAGCGCTCGCAGGCGTTGGTGAACGCTCTTGGTCCGGTAGAAAACAAGACACGGCCAGCCAGGGAGAGGGCCAGGGGGAGGGAGCGAGACAGAGAGAGGAACGGAGACGGGGACAGGGGGAACGGAGACGGGGCCAAGGGGGACAGCGACGAAGGCGGGGGCGAAGGCCGGCAGCGTGAAACATCCCTGCGCCAGCAGCTTGACGACGTGAGGTCCATAATGGCCGCGCTGGACGGAAATGCGCGGCGCCAGTTGTTGTTTGAGAAGCGAAATGAAGAGCTGACCGAGCGTTTGCGTTGGGCCCATGCGGATTTTCTTGACGAGGTTGATCCGCTAATCTCCGACGCCAAATTCAATTTGGATCTTTTGCTGCGCCGCTCGCAACTTAACGAGCAGGTTGATCTTGCCGGAAAACGAGCGGACAGCATCAAGGCCAGAATGGGCGAGCAGGAAGTCTTGTTGCAGATCAAGGCAGATGTAAATCTTCTGGTTGGGTTGATTTTGCGAATGGCCAATGCGAAGGATGATCGCCAATTAAATTCAGTGCGGCTGTTCGCTGCAACCGCCATTGCGCGCATTCATGAAGGATTGGCAAGGCTGCCCAAACGGGCTGGCAACGTGTCGTTGCGCCAATCGACCAAAACGATCTTGAGCTATGTTGATGGGCAAAATAATCTGTTCCAATTGCAGCGCGATGCGTTTGATCTGGCGCGCAATACGGCGGTGATGCTCGATACATCTGCCGCATTGGTTGGTAAGTTCCAGTCCAGTGCAACAGCGGTCGCAGCGCAGATAAAAGCGCAAGCAATCGACAAAGCAACCGTCGCCGGCCAGTTAACGCGGCAGGCAAAAACACTATTGGTCTGGGCATCGATCGGCAGTATCGCCATCGCGATTTCAGTCGTGTGGTTCTATGTCGGGCGCTCTTTGGTTGGCCGTGTGCAACGTTTGAATAGCTCGATGGAGCGGATTGCCGAAGGTAATCTGGCGGCGCCTGTGCCGCTGGGCGGCGACGATGAAATCACCGATATGGCCGCATCGCTTGAAGTGTTTCGGCGCCGCATATCGCAGACGCAAAAT
>JAJRRE010000170.1 GCA_024279745.1 Alphaproteobacteria bacterium | reverse complement strand
TGAAGGGCGAGCAATTGCGCTTCTTGCTGGCGGCACTGGTGCTGATGGTTGGGATGCGCATGGCCTACAGCTTGATTATTACGCCGAGCGAGCTGTTTAGCATCGGCTCCGTGCTGGGAGGGCATTGATCAATGTCTAATCATGTCTTTGATTGGCGCGCTGCAATTTTTGCTGTTGGTGTGGTGTTTGCCGGCTTGTTGCCGACCGGCGGCTCGCAAGCAGCTGGCGAAAGCGATCCAAATCGCCCTGAAACCGTGCAGGCAGATATCTCAACGCGGCGGGTAGCGGTGACGTCCAGCTTCACCGGCACTGAAGTCGTCGTATTCGGTTCGGTCGATAATTCGCGCCAGACCAATGCAGCGGCGGGGTATTACGATGTGGTGATCGTCATTGAGGGGACCAAAGAATCCCTCATTGCACGCAAGAAGAGCCATGTCGGTGGGATCTGGATCAATACCGGATCACAGCAGTTTTCCAACGTTCCCAGCTATTATGCCATTTCCTCAACACGGCCCCTGGAAGACATTGCAGCTGAAGACGTTTTGGATAAGCATCGGATCGGCTTTTCGCACGTTCACATGAAGCCGGTGAATAAACCAGGTGCTGCTAAACTTCCCAAAGCCGAGTTGGAAGCGTTTCGCAAATCCGTGGTTCGCTTGAAACAAACCGCCGGACTTTATCTTGACAAGTCTTACGGTACGGCCTTTGTCGGCAGAAGCCTGTTTCGCTCCTCCATTCGGCTGCCGGCCAATGTGACCGTCGGTCCGTTTTCCGCACAGGTCTATTTGTTCCATGACGGCAAAATGTTGAGCCAGCACAAAACGCAATTGCAATTGGAGCGCGAAGGGATTGAGCTGGCATTGCATCAGTTCGCCTTTGGCTATCCGTTTTGGTACGGCGTTGTGGCGCTGATGATTGCGGTCAGTGCCGGCATGGCCGCGTCATTCCTGTTCCAGAAGAAAAGCTGACCTGTTCAAGCAGCATAGTCGATTGGAAATCCGGCAGTAGGTTGGTTGGTAGGTTGTAGTGAATTCCACAATTCAGGGCCGCGAGATTGCTGCCTTGATCAGATGCGTATATAATGGGGTCTACCTCACGGCTCCTCAAGCCTTTATACCGCGCCAACAATACGGAAATTAAGCAATGGAACGTTTTTTAGGTGGAAGTCCGTTATCGGTGGCGCTGCGCCTAGCACTGATTTCAATCGTGGTCGGCGTGGTAATGAGCGCGCTTGGCTTATCGCCGCAAGATCTGATCTTTCGTCTGCGTGCTATCGTGCAAAAATTATACGATCTGGGCTTTGGCTCGATTGAGTGGATTTTGCAATATCTCATGCTCGGTGCGGTTGTCGTCATTCCGATCTGGTTGATTGCGCGGCTATTTTCCGTTGGGCGCGACAAGAAAGACGTCTAGCAGGTTTGGGGCGGGCCGCGCGTTTTATCAATCAAACAGTGTGCCGCGGGCCGGCGAGCAACTGGGATTCATTTAGCGCGTTTATAGAGGGCGCCGGTTTTGGTCGCCAGGAACGGCTCAAGCGGAATATCCTCCTGTTTTAAAAAGCCCGTCTGCGGCAGCGCGCCCTGTCGCACCAGCTCGATCACCGCGACTACTGACCCTGCCGTTGTCCAGGCAATGGCCGTGCGGTGTTTTCCGGCGATTTCAATCGGGCGACAGGCGCGCACAAACTCCTTGCGCTGCAAACGCCCGTCGATCTCGCCCTCCGATGAGACGTGAATATAAACCACATCATCTTCAACCGGCGGTTTGGCATTGGTCAGGATCTGGCCGGCGATATCGCGCCGCTCGCGCAACAACAATTCATGAAAGAAAAAGTTCATTAGCTTCATGTGGCCCGGATAGCGCATGGTTTTATAATCGACATTATCGACCCGGCCCAGATAGGTGTCACACATGGTGCCAAGCCCGCCCGATGTGGTGAAGGCTTCCAGTTTAACGCCGCCGATATACAAGATTTCATGCCATTCCATCGGCGAGACGGATTTGCGCACGCCCCCCTCAATGACATCGCAATCGTTGAGGTATTCGTTAACGACGCCTTCGGGCGACCAGTTGAAGGCATAACCTAAAAGGCCGGTTGGGTTTTGCGGCAGGGCGCCGACCCGTAATTTGAGCGAGCGGCAATGGTCGAATAATTCAATTTGCGCCGCGCCGACAATACCAACAAAGCCGGGCGCGAGACCGCATTGCGGTGCCATCAAGCCGCGCGCTGTCGTGCTTAACTCTATGATCGCGCGGGTGGTGGGGACATCTTCGGTCAGGTCGAAATAGTGAATGCCCGCTTCATGAGCGGCCTGTGCAACAGCCAGATTGAGATGGTAGGGCAGGCAGGACAGCACCGCTTCGAGATTGCGAAACTCGCCCAGCAGGGCATTTTCACATGACAGGTCCGTGTTCTTGATAGGGAATGGCAGCGCGTCGCGTGGGCTGCGCTGATCATAGCCGGTGACTTTAAAGCCGCGCTCATGCAGCAATGTGGCGGCCAGCGCGCCGACCTTTCCCAGTCCCAACACGGCAATGGATTTAAACGACATCGGTGCTCTCCTGCAACTATACGGCTGGTGAAAAGAATACCACGAATGACGACATGTTTCGATGCGTTCAACGGGCCACGTCGGTTTGCTCCATCAGGTCCAGCGCGGCAGCGACGATGCTATCGCGGCTGGGCAGGGTCACGGTGGCGGCGCGGCCCAGGGGAATGAAACTGTCTCGCGCGCAGTGCCGCGCCAGGGCAGGAGCGTGTGCCGCCTTCTCTATTACCAGCGTCATTAACGCTTCACTTTGCGAACCGGTAATGCGGCATTCATCAACAATCAGGACGCGGGCGCAAGGCGCAATCGCCGCCAGGATCTGGGTCTCATTAAGCGGGGCGAGCCAGCGCAGATCAATCAGCCGCGCCTTGACGCCGTGCTGATCTTGAAGAAGTTTCATGGCCTGGCGCGATAGATAAGCCCCATTGGCATAGCTGATGATTGCCAGATCCTCGCCATCGCCAGAACTGTGAACGCCAATATCGCCAAGCGCGATGCGGTTGGGCCTTGCGGGGTCGAGGCTGGTGGGGTCGGGATAATCAAAGGTCCATAACCCGTCTTTGTCCTCATGCAGATCGCGGGTCATATAGAGCGCGATGGGTTCGATAAAGACCACAACGCGCTGCTCTTCGCGCGCCAACCGCACACATTCGCGCAGCATTAACACCGCATCTCGGCCATTGCCCGGGCAGGCGAGTATCACGCCGGGAATGTCGCGCAATACTGCCAGTGAATTGTCATTATGGAAATGACCGCCAAAGCCTTTTTGATAGCCCAATCCGGCGATGCGAATGACCATGGGGTTGGTATATTGGCCATTGGAGAAAAAGCTTAAAGTCGCCGCTTCACCGCGCAGCTGATCTTCGGCGTTATGCAGATAGGCCAGGAACTGGATTTCCGGGATCGGCAAGACGCCGTTATGCGCCAGCCCGATGGCCAGCCCCAATATGCTTTGCTCATCAAGTACCGTGTTGATGATGCGTGTGGCGCCAAAGCGGGCGTGAAGCTTGGCGGTGACATTATAAACGCCGCCCTTGGGGCCGATGTCTTCGCCGGCCAGCACGATGTTGTCATGGGCCAGCATTAAATCCGCCAGCGCCCAGTTGATCAGCCGGGCCATATGCTGCGGCGATTTTTGTGCCGCCAGATCATTGCCAAACAGCGCCGCGCGTTTGGCCCTCGTCGGCGGGGACGCGGTCGCCGCGCGTTGGTCTGCTGGCGCTGACGGCGACGTAACAGTAAATCTTTTGGGTGGAATTATACTGGCCATGACGTCGCGCGCCGTTTGCAGTTTGGGCCGGGTGGTCACGTCTTGCGCAATGCGCTGGGTGCGCGCACCGGTGCTTTCATAAAGCTCGATGATTTTCGGGTTCGTCATAATGTCGTTAGCGACAAGCAGTCCGGCGGCGTGCAGCAGCGGATCATTGGCTTCATCGGCCTCAATGGCGTTTGTCGGCAGATAGGCGGTTTGCACGTCGGACCCGGCATGGCCGTAAAGGCGCACGCAGCTCATATGCAAGAATGCCGGGCGGCGATGACGGCGAACATGAGCGGCGACTTGGGCGGCGGTGTGATAGGTGTTGAGAAGATCAAGGCCGTCGCATTTAAAATAATCAAGACCAGGACGATTGCAAAAACTGGCCTCAATCCAGCCGGGCGTGGAGCGGGTCGAAATGCCGATACCATTGTCTTCGCAGATGAACACCAGCGGCAGTTTCATACCTTGATAAGCTGTCCAGCCGGCGGTATTGAACGCACCCTGCGCCGTCGAATGGTTGAGCGAAGCGTCGCCGAAGCTGCACAGGATTATGCCATCTTTGGCCAGCACGGTGTTCGTGTCGTGGCCGCGACCAAGCCGCTTGTTCAGCGCAATACTATAGGCGGCGCCGACGGCTTTGGGCAGATGCGAGGCGATGGTGCTGGTTTGCGGGGGAATGAACAGCGCCTTTGAGCCAAGGACCTTATGGCGCCCGCCGGAAATTGGATCATCGGCGGAGGCGGCGAAACTCAGCAGCATGTCTCGTGCCGGGTTTTGGCCGGGGAGTTTGGCGGCGCGCTCGATCTGAAAGGCGGCGTCGCGGTAATGCAAGAAGGCCATGTCATCAATGCGAAAGGCCGCCGCGATTGCCGCCATGCCTTCATGGCCGGAGCTGCCGATTGTGTAAAACCCTTCACCGCGCGCCTGCATCTGCCGCGAGGTACGATCTAGTTGCCGCGATAAAACCATTGAGCGAAACAACTGCACCAGTTGCGCCGCAGTAAGATCGCTCTCTTGCAATGAGACCACCGCGCGCCGGGCCGGAAACTCACCAGCGGCCACGCGCCTGAGAAAATTTTCGTGAACAATCTGCGCGCGGTCCATGGGGGTATTCCAGTAAAGTGGGCGAAGGGCAAGGCGGTATTGAAGGGGAACTCAAACGCCGCCGGGGCAGGGCTTGAAACCGCTCCTGCTGCTTTGATATTAGGGCGCCGTACGGCGACGGTCCAGTGCAAAGATCATTCCGAGACGCCCGCTTCGTCAAAGGTCGCCATTCCCTTGTGGCACGCCAGGGCGGCGCGCAAAATGTTGATCGCCAGCGCCGCGCCGGAACCCTCGCCCAGCCTCATGCCAAGATCAAGCAGGGTTTTTTTGCCAAGGCGTTTGAGCAAATCTTTATGGGCGTGTTCGGCGGAAACATGGGCGCAAAGACCATGCGCAAGGCCGTCATCATGCAAGGCGGCGAGCGGCGCCAGGGCGGCGGTGCAGATAAAGCCGTCAATAACAAGAGGGACGCCATAGTGGCGGCAGGCCAGGGCGGCGCCGAACATGGCGGCAAATTCGCGTCCGCCCAGAGCCGCCAATAACGTCAGCGGATCGCTTAACGCAGAACTGTTTTGTGCGACAGCGCGGGTAATGACGTCGTTTTTGCGTGCCAGTCCCGCATCGTCGACACCGGTGCCGCGCCCGGTCCAGTCGCTGGCCGCGCCGCCATAAAGCCCAAGACAAAGGGCCGCCGCGACGGTGGTGTTGCCAATGCCCATCTCGCCCAGGCAGATTAGATCGGCGTCCTTGTCAACCGCGTCATAGCCAAGGCTGACCTGTTGCAAAAATTCTTTCGTGGCAAGTGCCGGCCCCCGCGTGAAATCGTCGGTCAGCGTGTCAACCGACAAGGGGAACACTTTGAGCGAAGCGCCGGCCGTTTTTGCAAGCTGGTTGATAGCGGCGCCGCCTGCCGCAAAGTTCGCAACCATTTGCGCGGTAACTTCGGGCGGGAATGCCGAGACGCCGTGCGCGGTGATACCGTGCGAGCCGGCAAAGATTAAAATATCCACATGATCGAGCGTTGGCAAATTGGTACCCTGCCAGCGCGCCAGCCAGATCGCCAGATCCTCCAGGCGGCCCAATGAGCCGGGCGGCTTGGTCAAGCGTTCCTGCCGGGCACGCGCTGCCAGGACGGCGACCTCGTTGCCAGTGGGCAGATTTTGGCAGTGCTCGCGCAGCGCGCTGAGGGATTTAAATTGCATGAGGAATAATTCCTTTTCGTGACGATTGGTCTTGGAGTTCAGTTCAGGCTGGTTGTCCCGCTCAGGAGTGCGGCGGCGGCGACAAGGATAACAATTTCGCCAAGCTGTTGCAGCGCGCCCAGGACGTCGCCGGTGTGCCCGCCGATTTGCGCCAGACACAGGGCGCGCATGAGGGCAAACAGCCCGGCGAGCAAACCGGCCATGACTAAAGCGGGGCCTGGTCCGGTAACGCTAAGTGCCAGCGCGCCCAATCCCAATACGCCCAGAGCCAAAGCGATTGTCACCGAGCCGCCCGGCACAGTACCGGCTCCAGCAGCCAGGCCGGTCTCGCGGGCAGAGGGAATGAGAAACATGAACGCAGGAAGCAATGACCGCGAGGCGGCATGGGCGGCGATCAGCGCGGCCAGGATTGTCAGCGATGACGTAACGCTTACAAGCGAGGTCAGAGCTGCAAGGCGCAGGGTGAAACTGATCATCAGGGCCAGCGCGCCGTAAGTGCCGACGCTGCTGTCTTTCATGATGGCAAGCTTGCCCGCAATATCGCGCCCGCCGCCAAAGCCATCGGCCATATCGGCAAGCCCGTCTTCATGCAGCGCGCCCGTAACCGTGATTGCAGCGCTCACGGCAAGACCGGCGCTGAGCATTGGCGATAGACCGGACCAATTTGCCAACAGCAAAACACCGGCTGTCAGCGCACCGATTAGCGCGCCAGCCACAGGCGCGGCCCATTGCGCGGCGGCAAAATTTTTCGTGCTGGTCGAATTTGGACCAACGGGCAATAGAGTATAAAAGGCGATGCACGCCCGCAAATCGTTCCACGCCCTGAATAGAACGGCGCCCATGGCTCAGCTCTCCGCCGCTATGGCATGGAAGAAACTGCCGCTAATGAGGCCGCGCCGTGCGCCTGAGGGCCCAAGATCATCCCCCGCCGCGTTAGCAAGTGTCGCCAGCGGTTCGTCATGCCCCGGCTCAATTACGCGTGCATAATGAAACTCATGGCCGCGCAACCGCGTTCCTTTTTTGCCAACCGAACAATCGGCCAGCAGGTGGGCTTTGCGATAGCCCAAATTCATTTTGCGTTTGGCAAAGCTGGTGGCGTGACTAAGCAGG
>JAJRRE010000169.1 GCA_024279745.1 Alphaproteobacteria bacterium | reverse complement strand
CCAGCTCTCACCATTTAGGCACAAAGCGGCGCTTTATGCGCCCAGCGGCCAAGGGCCGCCGCGAACCGTTTCGCGCCCCGCCGGAGGGCCCGGACACTTTTCGTGTCCGATACGGCCCGCGAGGCAAATAAAACCCGCGCCCGCCGTGAAACATAAAACCAATCAGGCAGCCAGGGCCTGCGCAATGGAGCGGAACATGATCGAGCCGTCGCTGCCGCCTAGCGAGGGATCATTAAGGCGTTCAGGGTGGGGCATAAGGCCGAGAATTTTGCCGCTGTCATCGGCTATTCCAGCAATGTTGTTACACGAGCCATTTGGATTAGCCGCTGCGCTGACGGTGCCGGCTTTGTCGCAATAGCGAAAGGCCACGCGGCCTTCTTCTTCAAGCTGCGCCAGGGTTTCCTGATCGGCGAAAAAGTTGCCGTCATGATGGGCGACAGGAATGCGGATGATCTGGCCTTGCGAATATTGCGATGTAAAGGGAGTGTTGGTGTTTTCAACTTTCAGATGCAGATCGCGGCAGATGAAATTCAGCGAGGCGTTGCGCATCAAGATGCCTGGCAAAAGGCCGGTTTCGGTCAGCATTTGAAAGCCGTTACAAATGCCTAAGATCGGCACGCCGGCTTTGGCCTTGGCGACAACATCGCGCATGATCGGCGAATGCGCGGCCATGGCGCCGCAGCGCAGATAATCGCCAAAGGAGAACCCGCCCGGTAATACGATGATGTCGCTGTCGGGGACGGTGCTGTCGCCATGCCAGACCATTTGCGCTGCTGTGCCGGTGGCTGCTTGCAGGGCAACGGCGGCGTCGCGATCGCAATTGGAGCCGGGAAAGATAATGACTGAGGATTTCATTTGTTTTCCCTTTGATCGAGCGCTGCTCGTCCCTTGGACCGGCCAATTGAATTGGCGCAGTACCAGCCGATTCGTATCTTGTTACAGCATGACATAAACTGCAATGGCGCTGGCGAGAAGTGGCACAAGTATAAAAACAGCGACTTTTGCAATTAGAAATCCAATGGCTTTACGGTCATCGGCATTGCCGGCGCGTCCGCTTTGGTGCTGGGGATCGCTCATGATAGTGCATCTGCGCTCATTAAAGTTGGATGAGCGGATGTTCTAGCACAACTGGTAAGGGGCGCGAAAGGTTGGTTGTCGCGGGTACTACTGTGCAGACTCGGTGGTTGTAGCCGTGTTGGAGCCGCTTTGTGATTTGGATATAATCCCCGCCGCGATGGTGTCCAGCGCCAAAGCGCCGGTGTCATGGGCCTCCTTGGCGGTTGCGGCGGTCAACACCAGAAACCGGTTGCCGCGATACAGACAATCAACGACCAGCGCCATCGATCCGCCGTCGTCCAATTGCCGGTTTGTGCGCACCCGGTAGCCGAAGAACCCCGCCCGTTCGATCGGCTGCAATTGATCGGCGTCTATGAAGGCGCGCCCGGCGATTGAAGCCACCAGCCGGGTGATTTCGCGTTTGGGCATCTGGTCCGCCAGATCGCCGAAACTTTGAATGTCGCTCATGCCCTGCAAAATTCCACCGGACAGGATCGCCCGCACAGCACTGCCGCAATCTTTAGCTTCGCAATCGTATAGCCGGGAGAAAAACCAACCGGTGGTGAGCAATATTTCTCGCTCATGGTCGGGCGAATCAGGGGCTTCGCGCCACTTCGCCGCCAATGTGATATCTGTGCCGGTGCTGTCGTCAGCAATGGCCAGCCAGTCGGGTTCAATCAAAGGCAGCGGATATCTGGTGAGGGGTTGTGCCACGTCGATCTGTGCCGACAGGGGGTGAGGCGCGGAGTGTCCTGAGGTTACCTGCGCGAAACTTGCCGCGCCAACAGCTACCAGCAGTGCCAGAAAAATTAAAACCGGACGCGTGCAAAATATTGCGGCGATGCGGTGCCAGACAGCCATGATGATACTCCCGACCAGACAATGGATGAACGAACACATCCGATTATGGTCTAAGAGAACACAGGCAGGCCTGCATGTGCGTTAAGGTAAATGGTTAAATTGCCAACGTGGTTAGGGCGCGCTGAAGTGGTGTCGCAAAATAGTACGGGCGTTTTGAGGAATTGGCGCCTGGGGTGGGCGGACTGCAACTAGATCAGGCAGAGACCAATTCGAAGGAATAATTTTCAATGACCATATTGGTCAGCAGGTCCTTGCACATTTTATCGACTTGCGTGCGCGCCGCTTCTTCGTCTGCCTCCGCCAGCTCGATCTCGATGAATTTGCCCTGCCGAACATCTTCGACGCCGGCAAATCCGAGCGCCCCAAGCGCATTTTGAATGGCCTTGCCCTGCGGGTCGAGAACGCCGGTTTTCAATGTGATCTGAATGCGTGCTTTCATCTGGTCTTTGCCGGCCGGGCCGGTCCCTGTTGGGTGATTGGTTGACGAGCTTCGTCGTAGAAGGTTCAGCGCCCAGCTATTCATATGCCGGCGACCAGTCGATCTTTTTGAGAGACCGACAGGTGCAGCTGTTGTTGAGAACAGATCTCAGCTTTTGGACGATACCAATACCGGCCCGGCACCTGGCGGCGGGCGGGTTTCATTCAACACGCCAAGCCGGCGCGCTACTTCCTGGTAAGCTTCAATCAGCCCGCCCATGTCGCGGCGGAACCGATCCTTATCCATTTTGTCGCCAGAATCGATATCCCACAATCGACAACAATCGGGCGAGATTTCATCAGCCAGAATAACCCGCATGGCATCGCCGTCCCAATGGCGGCCAAACTCGACCTTGAAATCGACCAGCTTGATGCCGACGCCCAGGAACAGGCCGGTGAGAAAATCATTGATGCGCAGTGCCAGCGCCATCGCTTCATCGATCTCTTGCGGCGTTGACCAACTGAAGTCGGTGATATGTTCTTCGGTCACCATCGGGTCGCCCAGCTCGTCATTCTTGTAATAAAACTCGATGATCGAGCGCGGCAGGGCGGTGCCTTCTTCAAGGCCAAGGCGTTTGGACAGCGAGCCGGCGGCGACATTGCGCACAACCACTTCGAGCGGAATGATTTCGACCTCATGGATGAGCTGCTCGCGCATATTCAGCCGCTTGATGAAATGGGTCGGGACGCCGATGTCTTCCAGCTTGGTGAAAATATGCTCGGAGATGCGATTGTTGAGCACGCCTTTGCCGTCGATCAGCGCGTGTTTTTCCGCGTTGAAGGCTGTGGCGTCGTCCTTGAAATGCTGGATCAGCGTTCCCGGCTCAGGACCCTCATACAGGATCTTGGCTTTGCCTTCATAAATGCGGCGGCGTTTGTTCATGATCTTCAGGTCCTTGCGAAAAACGCTCCAGCGGGGGGCGTGCTGGCGCGCTGGCGGCATCGGCGCGACGGGGTTGGTGCTTTGATGCCAATGATTCAATGCTTTATGTTTACCTTTATGGGCGTTTTGGCAAGGGTAGCAAAGCGGTTTCAACAGATCTCGGTGCGATCGCGCCGCCAGATTACCCGATTGGCGGGGCGCAAACAACGAGCGGGCGCGCCTAACTTCATCCTGAGCCCGTTTCCCAGCCTGTTCCTCGGCTCGATCCTTGGCCCGGTTCTTGGCAAGCCGCCAGATCCTCCCCATATCAAGTCTATTGATCCACTGGCCCTGCCGGGTTATGGGCTGTGGCAGGCAACATATCGGGCGGAACGGGCGACGAACACGCTAAGTGTTTGTAAACGCCCAATAAAGGAGAATGACCAATCATGAGCACATTTGATGAACGCGAGAAGGGTTTTGAGAAGAAATTCGCGATGGATCAAGAGCTTAAGTTCAAATCTGAGGCGCGGCGCAACAAATTGATCGCCGCCTGGGCTGCGGAAAAAATGGGCATTACCGGTGATGACGCCGCCGCTTATGCCAAAGACGTTCAGCGTGCGGATTTCGAAGAAGCTGGCGATGAGGACGTTTTCCGCAAAATCCGCAAGGATTTCGACGAAAAGGGCGTTTCCGTCTCCGACGATGAGCTGCGCGAGACCATGCTTGAAAAACTCGCCGAAGCCATTTCGCAGGTTGAGGCTGGCTGATCTGCTCCCTCTCCCCATAGCTTTTGGGCGTATGGGGAGAGGGTCGGGGTGAGGGGCAGCTCAGCGAAGAACGCGTGAGGGGCAGTCGCTTGTTCGGTTGTTTTTTCTGCCCCTCACCCCCAACCCTCTCCCCGTGGATAACGGGGAGAGGGAGCCCGTCACGGATTGGTGTTGGCGGCGAGGGCGACAAGCAACGTATCCAGCGCCCCTTCCATGTCCTCATAAACGTCATGGTTGGTCAGCCTGAAAACCCGGTAGCCCTGCGCTGTCAGAAATCGTTCGCGTTTGGCATCGCGTGCCAACTCATCTTTTGTGCTGTGCGTCCCGCCATCGATCTCGACAATGAGCCATTCCGACCGGCACAGGAAATCGACATAGTAGGGCCCAATGGGCGCTTGCCTGACAAACTTCAGGCCACCAAATTGACGGTTGCGTAATCGGCGCCATAGCTGCGCTTCGGCCGATGTGCTGTGCGCGCGCAAAACCCGTGATCGATTAGTTTTCCACGGCTGCGATCCGCGCATGTAGTTTCCCTGTTTACGTTCGATCTTCTCCCTCTCCCCATAGCATTTTTGTGTATGGGGAGAGGGTTGGGGTGAGGGGCAGCTCAGCGAAGAACGCGTGAGGGGCAGTCGCTTGCTCGGTGGGTGTTTCTGCCCCTCACCCCCCGCCCTCTCCCCGTGACGGACGGGGAGAGGGGGCCCGTCACGGATTGGTGTTGGCGGCGAGGGCGGCTTCGATTTCGGCGAGGACGTTTTGGGCGGTTTTGGTGTTGGGATGATCGGGGCCGACGGCGGCCAGCATGATCGTCACAGCGCGCTGGGACAAAGGCAGGGCCTCGGATAAGCGGCCGGTATCAAGTAATAGCGAAGCAAGGTTCATGAGCGCCCCACCTACATACGGATGATCTGACCCAAGTGTAGTTTCAAAAATGATCAAGGCGCGCCTATATAGTGGTTCGGTCTCGTTAAATCCACCTTGCGCGCGGTACAGTTCGGCGAGATTGTTAAGGTTTAAACCGACATCCGGGTGATCCGGGCCGAGGCGTTTTTCTTTGAGGACCAGGGCGCGCAAATAAAGCGGTTCGGCATCGTCAAAGGCGGCTTGTTCTTTCAGATAATCCCCGGCGTTATGGAGCAAAGCCGCAAGTTCTTCCGGCGCCACATCATCATTCACCAGCTTGAACAAATGTTCCGCATGATCGATCAGGCGGGCGCATTTGGGCCAGGTCTCAAACTTTGGCGCGGGGAAAGCGTGGGCCATGACCTTAACAGCACTGGCGCTGAGCGCGCGGGTTTCATCCTCGGCCAAAGCATCGCGGGTGGCGGCTTGGACGAGGCGGTGCAGGGAGAAGGTTCGCGTGGCGGCGTCATAATCGATCAGCGAAAAATGCGCCAGCGCGCCGAGTGCCTCGTCCAGTTGGCCGGGCAGGGTGAGGACGATGGAAATGACGTCCGGGTATAATTCCGGGTCCTGTTCGAACAGCTCGACGGGGACATCGTCGGGGCCGAAGAAAGCAGCGAGTGCGAGAATAGCGGCGGCGCCGTCGGCGTCTTCTTCGGCTTGCTCGGCGGCAGCCAAGAAGGTGGCGAAGACCGAGCGGTCATATTCGGCGCCCTTGGGCGCGTCGCTCATGTGGCGTTGCAAGGCCTGCAAGTAAGCAGCCGGCGTGACGGTCTGGCGGCGGCGCAAATACGCGCTGGCATGGGACAACGCCAGCGGCAGACGGCCGAGTGCCTTGGCCAGCTCAATGGCGCCTTCAGCCCCCAGATCCGGGCGGCCACTATCGCGCACCAGGAACATGGCGGCGTCTTGCAGCGGTAGTTCTTCCACCTCAACGCGTTTGACCGCCGCCGACCAGCCCGCAACCCGCGTGGTCATAAGCACCTGGATGGCGCCGCCCGCATCTGCCGGCGGGCCCCAATGGCGCAGAATGGAGGTGTCGTCGACATTATCAAAGATCAGTAGCCAGGGCTTTTCAAAACCGGCATGGGCGAGGAAGTCGAGCGTGCGGCGGGCAGCGGCGGCGCGGTCCTGCGCCTGATCGAGCCCGCGAATGAACAGCGCGCCCAGCTCCACAAGGCCCTCGATCACGCCGCTCCAACCACTAGCGGCGTCAACGGATGCAGACTGTTGAGCAAGAGGTATTGCTCTTTCTTCTCCCTCCCCTTGACGGGGAGGGCTAGGGGTGGGGTGAATCAACGGGCGAGATCCCAAATGTAGAGCCTCATTGTGGCTCCCCCCACCCCCGGCCCCTCCCCGCGGTGGGGGAGGGGAGTGGTTCGGCGATACGGCATCAGCATTGGATAAATTGTTGTTTGCGTCATCCTTGGCGCCACCAGCCCCACGCTCAGCGTGCAGCCACCAGACGCCGGCATAACCGCTTTGCGCGTCATAGCCATATTGCCGCGCCAGGGTCGTTTTGCCGATGCCGCCCAGCCCATGCGCGATTGTTGCCTGGGTAATGGCCGCCGCGGCAATTGTAGTGTCATGGCCGTTGGTCAGCGGTTGCGCCGAATGCACGCTCCACAATGCTTCATCCAGATCGAGCAGCGCCGCATCGCGGCCGGTGAAATTGGGCGTGTTTCGGATATTGCGGTGCAGGATAGCGCGCGCTGGCCTCCAATATTGGTCGAGCGGCATCGCCGTGCGCTGGGCCGGGTTGACGGCGGTTAACACAATGTCGCGTGAAATCTGCTCCTGCGCTGCCTCCGACATTTCGCGCAACGGCACCAGATCCCAATAGGCAATACCGCGCAACAGGCCGATGGGCTCGCACTCACTGACCCGCATGACAATCAACCGCCCGGTGTTGTTGAGCGGATCGGCGGCAAGAACGCTAAGATATTCGGCTTTGCAGGCGTCGCTGGCCAGATAATCGGGCGACAGCAGGGCGATCACGCGGGCGCCGCTCGCCAGGGCCGCATTCATGCGCTCGGCAAAATTGCGGTTCTGGAAATCCCAGTCCTGAATGATGACCTTATGCCCGGCCTGCTCCAGCAATTGGGCGATATTGGTGGCGATGATCTGATCGGCGCCCGCCCGGCTGATGAAGATGTCGGGCCGGCTGGTTTGATCCGCCGCCTGACTATGGTCTTGTAGCTTTGCGTCCACCCGAATAATTCCATTTCATAAAATGCCCCGCCGCCAGACTACCCCCTGCGCCAGCCTTGTGCCAAGAGGCTCATGTCACGGGCATAACTGCTATTTGGTGCGCAAGGGCTAATTCTCGCGGAATATGCCGCCCGATCATGACCCTTTGCGGGCCTGGCTTCGATCTATTCCCTCTCCCCATAGCTTTTGGGCGTGTGGGGAGAGGGGCAGCGCCGGCGAAAATGGGTGAGGGGCAGCTGCTTGTTCGGTGGGTTTTTCTGCCCCTCACCCCAACCCTCTCCCCATGTAGAATGGGGAGAGGGGGCTGGATTGCGCCTAGTTGCGGCCGGCGAGGCAGGCCTCGATCTTCTCATACTCCCCATGTAGAATGGAGCGAGGGAGCTCTATGACGCTTGATCCTCAAACGGATAGGGGCCGGGGCGTTTCCGCACGGTGATGGCGTGGGTGATGAGATTGTGCTCATTTGTCCAGTGATGCAGCAGGAAACCCGGGTCTTCTGGCACCCACTGCGACGGCGCGCGCATGGTCAGATCAAGATGAAGTTGCAGCCCCATGCTCGGCGCCGTGGTGACAATCGTGCCGTGCCAGCGTGTATTCGTCAGCAGATGAATGTGCCCGCAGCAGATGCGCTCAATATTGCGATAGCGGGCGACGATTTTGCCAAGCTTATTGGCGCCGATAAAGCCGTCAACGTGGGTCTCGCGCAAGGACACATCAACCGGGGGATGATGCATGAAGATCAAGGTCGGCCGCCGGTCCCTGTCGCTCGCCAGTTGCGCGTCCAGCCAGGTGAGGCGCTTGGCGCCCAGTTCGCCGCCGGTTTCGCCGGGAATAGTGCTGTCCATGGCGATCACACGAAGGGGCGCGGGCAAGCGCAGCTCATGGGCTTCCGGCTCGATGACATAATTGATGAAGTCAGCGTCGCGGGCCGGGCAGGCGGCGCCGCCAAACACCTCAAACAGCGCGCCGCGCTCGTCGTGATTGCCCGGAATGACGAAATAGGGCATCCGCAACTTATCGAGGATTGTTTTTGCCCGCCGCGTCTCGTTCAAAGCGCCGGTATCGCAGATGTCGCCGCTGACCATGACAAGATCGGGTTTCGGTGTCATGGCATTGATGTGATCGATGCAGCGCGACGTATTTTCGGCCATGGGAGCAATGCCATAGGTTTTGCGGTCCGGCCCGGCAATGTGAAAGTCGCTGATTTGTGCGATAAGCATTGGGATTGTCTCGCTGGGGTTCAATTTATTGCGGCAATGGCGGGCGTGTCCGTGAGGCCGCCGCACAGGGGTGGTGCTTTCACTGGTCTTGACGTAACGCTGTCCCCCTATGCAACCGTTAAACCCAAGTTACAAGGCGGGGCAAGCAGGAGCGGCGAATGAATTACGGTGATTTGGCTGAAAAGCTGATGGGCATGAGCGATGAGAGCTGGGAGCGCCATGCCAACCCGTGGAGCGGCTGGACGCGGGTGCTGCTGTTGCCACTGTTCGCGATTGCCATCTGGAGCCGGGTCTGGATTGGCCTGTGGTGTCTGGCCCCGATTGCGCTGCTTGGCCTGTGGACATGGGTTAACCCGCGGGCCTTCGGCAGGCCGGCCCATACCGATAACTGGATGTCGCGCGGCGTCATGGGCGAGCGGGTCTGGCTGAACCGCAAGGCCGTGCCGATCCCGGCCCATCACGCGAGGATGGCGCATATCTTAAGCGGTGCAATGTTCCTTGCGGCTGTGCTTTATATCTGGGGGTTGGTGCAGCTCGACTTGTGGATGACAATTGGGGGGATGGCGCTGACGATTGCCCTGAAATTGTGGTTTCTGGATCGCATGGTCTGGCTGTATGGGGATATGAAAGACCGCCATGAGGTTTATCACAATTGGCAGCGCTAAGGCGCCGCTATGGCACCACTAAAGTTCGACGGCGCCGCTGCTAAGACGCCACTAAGACGCCACCAATTGCCTTTTTGAAGCGAAGGTCGCCAGGAGAAGCCTGTTGGCAAAGATCGGTGGTCGAGGCGGCAGCCAATCATTTTGCTGTCAGAATGCAGATTTTGGGCTGGATTAAGCCAACAAATTGCATTATGCCACTGGCATGGGGCGCGGCTTGATGCTAGAAGCCTCTCCTGTTCTCACTTGGTGAGACCTGTTCCGCGGTAGCTCAGTGGTAGAGCAATCGGCTGTTAACCGATCGGTCGTAAGTTCGAATCTTACCCGCGGAGCCAACATTTTCAAACAGTTACTAGTAATTTCCAATAGTTATATGAATGTGGGGACGGCCCGCCGGGCGCCGCTTGGTTCCTAGCCGTCGGCCATTGCGCGTTGATGGGCTTGCGCGGGCTATGACTATATCTGCTGGCTTGTTGGCTTAGTGGCTGGGGAAAATTGGTTCGCAATGTGATATCTCTCACTTGCATGAGGGTTCATGAATGTGCGAGAAATGATCAGGCTAAATTTTGGATCTGGTCACGTCCGATTGGAGGGCGCTCTTGTTGAGCGGCGGCGGATTTTGCGGCGGTTCCAATGGCGGGTTCATTCATGCGCGTTAGGGTTGCAAGAGTTCCATGAGCACTGCGTCGATTACAATATTGATGGCTATCACATTGCTGTGGACCAAGCACACGATTGCCGATTATTTCCTGCAGACATGGTGGCAAGTCTCAAACAAATCGCGCTATTGCCATCCCGGCGGATTGTTACATGCGTTCATTCATGTGGCGCTGACGCCTGTCGTCTTTCTGGTTTTGCCGATGCCGACGCTGGCAATGGTCGGCTATATCCTACTGGGTGAGTTTGTCATTCACTACCATCTCGATTGGACCAAGGAACAAGTGGTTCGAGCAAGGGGGTGGACGAATATGGACCCACAATTCTGGCGCGCCTTCGGGGTCGATCAATTTGCGCATTTTGCCACCTATATCGGCATAATTGTCGTTTTGCTGAGCGTGTAAATGCGTAAATTGTTTGCAACCTATTAGCCGACGCCTGAGGCGCAGCGTGAGCTGCAACATGAGCCCGTAACGAAAAAACCGCGAGCGTTATCTCAGCGCAGCCAAGCGCAAGATTTGGAATTCAAAGAAATGTTCACGGATCAACGACCCTATCGGTTTCACATTGAGCTAACCGATAAATGCAATGCCGGTTGTCCGATGTGTTCGCGCACGGATGAGATGAACCGCTGCCGGGCCGACAAAAGCGTTGTCAAAAAGGTTGAATTATCTCTGGACGATATCAGGCAAAGTTTCACTCCCGCGTTTTGCCAAAATGTCGAGGAGGTTGATCTGTGCGGCACTTACGGCGATCCGATTGCCGCCAGCCAATTGCTGGAAGTGTGCGAGTATTTTGCCGATCAGAACGTCAATATCGTGCTGTCGACAAATGGCGGCTTGCGCACCCCCGATTGGTGGACGCGGCTTGGCCACGCCTTTTGCAAAACACGCTCAAAGGTTGAATTGCATGTGGACGGGCTCGGCGACGTTAATGCGCTCTACCGCATCAATACCAATTTCGAAAAAATCATGGAGAATATCAAAGCCTATCTGGCGACCGGCGCGGCGGCGGAATGGAATTTTATTCTATTCAAGCACAATGAGCATCAAGTGATAGAGGCGCGTGAATTATCGCGCAGCATGGGCTTCAACCGCTTCGTGCTGATCGACACGGTACGCTTTGATGCCAGCGGCAAATTTAAATATCAAATGCCCGATGGTACATTTCGGTTTCTTGAACCGTCGGGCAAAACCGCCGCCGACTTCGTCAGCGCCCAGCCAGCGCCTGCTGTTGCTGCGTTAATTCCTGATGGCCGGCAGTCAGACGATACAGCAAAGCGCGCTGCAAGTTTATCAGCCGCCGCACCAAGCCGGTTGGACCGCGCCGTTAATGGCATAAACTGCAAGGCGCAGATCAGAAATCGGGCTTATATCGACGCCTTTGGTGATGTCTCTGCCTGTTGCTGGATTTCTCGCTCTTTGCAAGAAACAGAGCTGAAAGCTCAAAGCGGTTTGGGGCCAAAAGCCTACAACATTCGTGAGCATTCTATGCGCGATATTTTGAAGGCCGAGCCGTTTCATAGCCTCTACCGGCAGGACTGGCAGGCCGGGGCCAACAAGATCTGCCGGCGCAAATGCGGTGACATGAAACGCAATCAACGCACGGCGCTGTAACCGGCCGAGCCGCCAAAACGTGCCGGTACTTTTAAAAAATTGTTCGCTCCTGCATCCGCCAGCCTCAGCTATAAGGATCGGCGGCATCACGCAAGCCGTCGCCGAGGAAATTAAACGCCAGCACAACAACGATCACCGGCAGCATCGGCAGCATCAACCACGGATATAGCGCCACCGCTTCAATGTTCTGCGCTTCGGCCAGAAGAACGCCCCAACTGGTGATCGGTGCGCGCAGACCCAGTCCCAAAAAGCTT
>JAJRRE010000168.1 GCA_024279745.1 Alphaproteobacteria bacterium | reverse complement strand
GGGTCTCAGGTCAGTCTCAGGTCACCCGGAATCCGCATCAGCAAAGTGGCATGCTCTTAAGCTCTTGTTTTAGATTCTGATTCACGCCCGAATTGCAAGCCCAAATGCTTCCACTTCAGGCGATCAGGCTCTAGCCCTGCGCCGTTTCGACTGCGGCCTTGGCTGCTTTGGCGCGCCGTTCGCGGGCCAGGGTCGATAGGCCAAAATCGTCCAATATGGCATAAAGCGACGGCACGACGAATAGCACTAGCAACGTCGACGCCAATAGCCCAAACGCCAACGATGTCACCAGCGGCACCAGGATCTGCGCCTGAATGCTGGTTTCCGACAAGATCGGCAGCAGGCCGGCAATCGTGGTCAGCGACGTTAGCAAAATGGCGCGAAAGCGGGCCCGTGCCGCAATCGGTGCCGCTTGTGCAACAGTCGTGTTGTCGCCGTGCCGATCTTTGATGAAGTTAACCAGCAAGATGCTGTCATTGACCACGACACCGGCCAGGGCAACAAAGCCGAGCAGACTGGGCATGGTGAAATCAAGCCCCATGGCGATATGGCCGAAGATCACGCCGATGAAAGAAAACGGAATGACGATCATGACGACAATCGGCTCAACATAGCTGCGGAACTGAAAACTGAGTAGCAAGAAGACGCCAATGAGCCCCAGCGCAAACCCGGTAAACATAGATTTCTGCGTCGTTGCCGCATTCTTGTCCTGGCCTTCAATGGCAAGCGCTACGCCCGGATGGCGTTTGAGAAATTCGGGAACGAACCGCGTCTTGGTGTCGGAAATTACTTCATTGGCATTGGCCAGACGCACATCGACATCACCTTGCACCGTCACCGTGCGCACGCCGTTGATGCGGTTGATCCGTGCATAACCTCGATCTTCGCGAAGATTGGCAATTGTCGTCAGCGGCACCGCATTGCCCTGCGCCGTGGTTATGGTGAAATAATCCAGATCGGCCAGATCATTCCTATCGGACAAATCAAGCCGCACATCAACTTCATAACTTTCCGGGCCGATCTGGATTTCATCAACCGTTGTGCCGAAGAACGCAGTGCGCAATTGATCGGCGACCGTGCGCGCATCGAGCCCCAGGCTTTTTGCGCCGTCCTTCATGGAGATTTTTATTTCCGATTTACCGGGGCGCAAATCGTCAAGGATATTATTGACGCCCTTATAGCGGCGCAGCCAAGCCTGTAATTCGTTCGAGGCGATCTTGAGCGCCACCAGATCCTTGCCCTGTAGCCGCAAATCAATCGCAATCCCGGCCGGTCCGGCGCCCGCCCCCGGCTGCGTGTATTTTAAGGCGATCACATCGGGTAGTTTACCTGTTTTGTTGCGCCAGCGGCTGAGAAATTCGTCATTGCTGGTACGGCGATCCTCACCGCCGATCAGATCAACACTCAAGGTAGCCACATGCGCGCCTTGCTCATGGGCATCGACATTATGGCTATATTTAACAGCAATGTTCTTGATGAGCTGTTTCTTGTCAGCGGGCTGTTTCTTGCCCAGCTCATGGGCAACTTGCACCAAAGATTGTTTTAACTTTTGAATAATCTGTTCGGTGCGCTGCAACGGCGTTCCTTGCGGCAACAATACACGCGCTTCCAGAACATCGCCGTCCAGCTCGGGAAAGGCGGAGAATTTCAGCACGCCGCCGGCAATGGCGCTGATTGAGATCAATAACAGCCCGACAGCCGCGCCTGTTGTCAGATAACGCCAGCGCACGCACACATCGACAAACCGGCCAACCACTTTTTCGCGTAGCCACTCAACAATTCCTTCAGCAGCATTTTGCATGGCCGAGCGTGAGTTCGCCTCTGGCTTCATCGAATGGCTCAAATGCCGGGGCAATATAACAAAGGCCTCGACGATTGATACAACAAGAACCGACAGCATCACCACCGGTACGACTTTCAAAACGGCGCCGATATCCCCTTTCAGAAACGCCAAAGATCCGAAAATGCAAATCGTTGTGAAAAACGATGACATTACCCCGGGCAGAACCTGGCTTGTTCCGTCCACTGCCGCATTGAGAGGCGATTTACCTTTGGCCCGCTGCGTCGCGATATTCTCGGCGATGACGATGGCATCGTCCATCAACAGACCGATCACGATCAGCATTCCGACCATGGTCAACATGTTAATCGAATAGCCAAGCATGACCATGATGCCGCTGGCACCCGCGAACGATACCGGCAGCCCCATGGTGATCCAGAAGGAATAGCGAAAGCCGAAGAATACCCACATGGCCAGGAACACCAGCCCCAGCCCTTGCACGCCATTGGTGATCAACAATTGCAACCGGTCGCGCACGATCGATGAGACGTCATTGGTGATAGTCAGCGCGGTATCGGGCGGGCCGATAGCTTTTTCGCGCGCGATGAACTTGCGCACGGCGTCGATCACTTCCAGCGTGTCTTCATTTTCTGTTTTGGTGATATCGAGGATCGCCGTGGCAAAACCGTTAAACTCATACTTCTCTTCGTCGCGGTCAAAGCGGTCGGTGATGCGTGCAAGCTCGCCAAGACGGATCTGCCCACCATCCGCACTGGAGACGACAATCAGCCCCTCAAAGTCGCTCACTTTTCTACGCTCATCAGCAAAGCGGATGGTAATTTCACCGCCCCTGGTCTGCAAGGCGCCGGCAGGAAGATCGACACTTTGGCGCGCAACGGCGGCGGCAATATCGGCAATACTCAAACCCAACTGGCGCATCAATGCATCTTTGGGCTCAATCCGGATTTGATGGGCGGAAAATCCCTTAATCT
>JAJRRE010000167.1 GCA_024279745.1 Alphaproteobacteria bacterium | reverse complement strand
GCGAACGCTGGAGCCAACAAACAGACCACAGTGCGGATCTTAAATCTAAACGGCGCCAATCTGCCGGTTGAAGATGGCCAGGAATTACAAGACAAGCAAATCGCTGCGGTGATCGCGCAATTGCAAAACGAGGAGAGAGGCATTTTAATTCAGGCCAGCTTCTCTCCAACCAGTGCGCAATATTCAAATGCAATCCTTTCAGGCGACGCAAACGATATCCCATCAGATGTCATCCCGCCCGATACGGCAGTCCTGTACAAGAACACGTTCGAGCAGGATGCCCAGGAAGATCTCAGCACCAAAGAAATCAAGGCCATCAAGGTCAAGCCCGGCGACACTTTGGAGCGGCTGCTGTTAAACAATGGCGCCGAACCGTGGCAAGCCAACCAGATGGCCAATGCTGCCGCCGAAGTCTTCCCCGCCAAAGCATTATCACCCGGGCAGATTATCTACCTAACCTTAGCCTCGTCGCTCACGCAGCCGGGCAATCAAGAAGCCATTGGCTTTTCGATCTTTGCGCGCGGCCATCGACACAAGGTTACAGTCACCCGCGACGATGCAGGCGACTTTAAAGCCTCGATCAATCCTGTCGGCCTGGGCATCACGCAGGCGGTTTTATCCGGCAAAGCACCAGCGCAACACACAACCCTCTATGCCAGTATTTTTCATGCCATGCGGCAACAAGGGCTCAAAGACAGTGCTATAATGAAAGTGCTGCGCATGTACGCCTACAGCACCGACTTTCGCAAGAAAGTACGCCCCGGCGACAATATCAATTTCTTCTTCGACATGCGCGATGACGACAAAGGTGCTGACAGCCCACTCGGTGAAATGCTACTCTTGTCGTTGACAGTTGGCGAAGAGACCAAGAAATTCTACCGCTTCCGCTCTGCCGATGGCCGCGTTGATTACTACGACAAAGACGGCAATAATTCGAAAAAGTTTCTAACGCGCAAGCCAGTAAGAAGCGGCCAGGTGCGCCTGTCGTCCGGCTTTGGCATGCGCTATCACCCGATTGCCCGGCGGCGCAAAATGCACACCGGCGTCGACTGGGCAGCGCCGCGCGGCACACCAATTCTGGCAGGTGGCACCGGCATTGTTGAACAGGCCGGGCGCAAAGGTGGCAATGGCAATTACATCCGCATTCGGCACGCCAACGGCTATCAGACGTCGTACTCGCATATGAACAAATTCGCGCGCGGCATCAGGCCCGGCGTCAAGGTGCGCCTTGGCCAGCTGATCGGCTATGTCGGCAATACCGGCTTTTCCACCGGCCCGCATCTGCACTATGAAGTGATCGTCAACAAGCGCAAGATCGACCCGATGAAAATGCGTGTGCCGCAAGAACGGCGCCTGCGCGGCAAGGACCTAACGGCCTTCAAACGCGAGCGCGCGCGCATCGATAATCTGATAACCCGCGCGCCCATCGCCCGACCTGGGAATTAAAACCTAAACCAATATCCCGTCGCCGACTGCCAGAATACCGTTGTCTTCATTGTGGACGCCGCCGAGCAACACAACATCTTGCAAGGCCCCTGCGACTTGCACGGACACCAGTGTGCCTGCCGCTACATCGGTCAATTGCACCACGTCGGACACGGCGGTGTAAGCTGTGTTGCCGAGCAGGTCGCGCAAATCCAGCACATCGCCTGCGGCAAAATCGGTGATGAGATCAACGCCGCGATTGCCCCCTGCGAAGACCACATCGCGCGCCGTCCAATTATAGGTATCGTCGCCTGCGCCGCCGGTCAGCACATCGGCGCCGCCAGCACTACGGAACACATCGTCACCGGCACCGCCATCAAAGATATTGGCGCCGTCGCTGCCGCGGAAAACATCACCGAAGTCTGAGCCGACGATTTTTTCAATACTGACAAAGCTGTCATTGCCGTCACCAGTGATGGTTTTCACGCTGGCATTGATATTTAGCGCCGCATTGGCACGGGAGAAATCAAGCGTATCGAACCCCGACCCGCCGTGATAAACATCATCGCCGCGCCCGCCGAACAACAGATCGTTGCCCGAACCACCGCTGAGCCGATCATTGCCCTGGCCATCGACGAGGACGTCGGCGCCTGAGCCACCGCGCAGATCGTCATTACCGCGCCCGCCGATTAATGTGTCATTGCCCGATGTGCCGAATAATTGGTCATTGCCTTGGCCGCCGCTGAGACGATCGTCGCCTGAATTGCCGTTGAGAACATCGTCGCCCGTGTTGCCGCGCAGTAGATCATTGCCCTTGCCGCCGCTCAGTGCATCATTGCCCGAACCGCCGCGCAGCACGTCGTCGCCGTCCTTGCCGAACAACACATCGTTGCCTGCACCGCCATCTAAGGCGTCATCGCCGGCAGTCCCGATCAACCTGTCATCACCTGCCATTGAGGCGGGGGGCAAAGGAGCTGGAGTGGGCTCTGGTACTGGAGGGGGGGCAGGGATTGAACCGTCGCCGATCCCGTCTGTGCCGTTCAGCGACAGGGCGCCGCGCGCCGTGCCTTCGATAACATTGCCGACAATCTCATTAAACGCCGTCGAGCCTGCGCGCTCTTCAATGCCGAAGCGACTGAGCACGTTGCCGATAGACGCGATGCCATTATTCTGAATAAGGTTATAGGAGGCGTCATAGGTTTGGCCGAATGCGTCGGTGTAGGCGGTCAGATTGATTTCCGAATAACCCTCGGCGCGTGCCTGGCTGTTATTGGCAATGATATTATTTTCAACAGTTACATGGGAGGCGCCATAAAGCCGAACGCCGGCAGTGCCGTTGTCGCGAATTTCCGAATTGGTCACCACCACGTTGTCGGACATCTGCACCAGTACGCCTTCACGAGCATTGCCATAGCTGCGCGCGCCTGAGATCACGATATTGCCGGGGCTGTCGATGTTCTCGCTGCCGCGCTGAACCACAAAACCAGCGCCGCCATTGTCGTGAGACGTATTGCTTTGCAGCAGCAGATCCGTCGATGAGGTGACAACGTTGAACCCATGGCGACCATTGGCATAGGATGTATTGCCGGTAATGTCGCTGTCGGTCACCATGTCGAGCACAAAACCATCGACGCCGTTATCATGGGCAACGCTGTCTTGCAGTGTGAGGCGCGCCGTACGCTCATGCGGATCGAAGCCGTAGCGCGAGACATCATGTATCTCAATGCGCGAGACGTAAACGTCCTGATCGGAGATCAATGCGCCGGGTTTTGGTCCGGTGTAAAAGCCGTCAACCGAACCGGTCGTATTCGCCTGGTTACCGTCAATTGTAAAATCGGCGATACCCCAATTGCTGGTGACTTGTCCCCAGGGCGAGCGCACCAAACCAACAATATCGTCTACTGAGCCGTCCATCAACCGCAGCACCGTTTCTCCCTGGCCGGCGCCTTTCAAGAAGACATTATCGAGAACCTGGATTGAGCCGGTGTCTTTGGCATTGACCATCAGGCCATAGGTACCGGGGGGCAGATAGACTATGCCGCCGCCGGCATCATGCGCCGCCTGGATGGCCGCCTGAATCATCGGCTGTGAGTTAACGCTCGCATCGTTGAGCGCCCCGTAATCGAGCACGTTGAAAACGCCAGGACCACCCGGAACGCCCAGAACGTCCGGTTCAAAGAAATCCGCCGGGGGCAGAAAATCATAAGCCGGGCGACCTGACATCCCCACATCGACTATTGCCGCGCCTGAACCACCATTGACCATTTTTCAAAACCCCAACCGATAAATTTGTTCCGCTCCACGACTGCTGCTTCGGGTCTTGCGCGCTAATCACCGACTTGACGCCATGAGCAGCACACGCCCCGCCATAAACAGCAGTTTGCATAAGGAGCGACGCTAGCGGCAATTCACTTTTGGAGTGTTAGGAAAATAGCTGCAATTTTATCAATCAGGACGATGCGCGAGTTCTGCCGTGACTTGGCGTTAAGATTGGGTGATCCTGGAAAAAAGCAATTTAATCCAATTGTATGGATTGCCACTGTTCCCCGCCAGGCCTAAGCCCCAGGCTTCAGGCCTCTAGCTTCAGGCCCCAGGTTTCAGGCCTTGACGCCGGCACCAAGCGCCGGCGGCGCATCGGGATCGAGCGGCCAGCGGGCGCGCGCTGAAAATCCCAGACCATCGCTTATACCGCGCACATGCCGCTCCGCGCCCGCCCAGGCAATCATCGCGGCATTGTCACCGCACAGCTCAAGCGGCGGCGCATGAAGCTGATAGCCGCGTGCCCTGGCCAGATCATCGAGCGCCGCACGCAGGGATTTGTTTGCCGCCACACCGCCCGCCACCACCAAATGGCGCGGCGCGCTGTGTTCTTCATTCCCCGCCTCGCTAATAGCCGCCGCGCCAATACCTGCCACGCCGAGCGTGTCTTCATAGAGCGCCATCGCCCGCCCCACCCGGTCGCAGACCGCGTCGCAAGCGGCAGCCTCAAAGGACGCACATAGATCGGCGATCACATCATCGGTGAGCGGCTCAAGAGCGCGCGCTTTCACCCGCAGTGCCGTCTTCAATCCGGCAAAGGAAAATGCGGCTCGGGCCTGCCCTTCATCGGGCGCGGCAACTTGAACCGTGTTGCATCGCCGCCCAAAGCCCAGCGCTCGACAGCCGGACCGCCGGGAAAGCCCAGCCCCAGGATCTTGGCCGTCTTGTCGAACGCCTCGCCGAGCGCGTCGTCAATGGTCGTGCCCAGGCGCTGATAGCTCCCGACATCGCGCACCGCCAAAATTTGTGAATGGCCGCCCGACACCAGCAGCAACAGAAAGGGGGGCTTTAAGCCCTCGGTCAGGCCGACCGTCAGCGCGTGCCCTTCCAGATGATTGACCGCGATCAGATTGAGCTTATGCACCAGCGCTATCGCCTTGGCGCTCATCACGCCGACCAGCAACCCGCCGATCAGCCCCGGCCCGGCCGTCACCGCCACCGCGCTGAGCTGCTTGAAGCGCAAGCCCGCCTCGGCCATGGCACCGCGCACCAGCTCATCCATACACTCAATATGAGCGCGCGCGGCGATTTCGGGCACCACGCCGCCAAATTCCCTGTGCTGATCCATTTGCGAGCGCACCAGCGACGACAACACCTGGCCCCGGCCATTTTGATCGCGCAGCACCACCGAAGCGGCTGTTTCGTCGCAGCTGGTCTCCAGCCCCAGCACAATGGTGTCATTGTTCGCGGTTAGAGCAGCATTCATGGAATGTGCTGTATTTGCGCCAAGTGCAGACTTATCTTCGGCCCCGGATTTTGAGACGCCAGCGTCGGCTAAGCCGGTATTTTGTTCGTCGCTGCTCATTCTCGACCTGACTTGAGCTAATCTTGATGAATTCCAGTTTGCCTTGGCGGCGCCGACTTGGCATAGATGCGAAAACACCGCCGCCCCCAAGCTTAGCCCAACTTACTTAGCTCTACCCGGCTTAACCTTGCTTAGCTAAGGGCCTATACGCTCAGAAAGAACCACGCAAGATATGTCCATTAAAATCGGTACAAGAGGCAGCCCGCTGGCGCTGGTGCAGGCCCATCAGGTCCGCGACACCCTCAAAGCCGCCCATAATCTTGGCGAAGACGACTTTGAAATCGTCGTCATTAAAACGTCCGGTGACATGATCCAGGACCGGCCCTTGTCTGAGGTCGGCGGCAAAGGCCTGTTCACCAAGGAAATCGAACAGGCGCTGGTAGATAAATCCATTGATCTGGCGGTCCATTCCACCAAGGATGTGGCGACGGTGCTGCCGGACGGTCTCACACTGGCCTGCCTGTTGCCGCGCGAAGATGTGCGCGATGCTTTCTTGTCGCCCAAGGCCAAAACCTTAACCGACCTGCCCCAGGGTGCCATTGTCGGCTCATCTTCCCTGCGCCGCCAGGCCCAGATTTTGCGCCAGCGCCCGGATCTGAAAGTCATCATGTTTCGCGGCAACGTTCAGACCCGCCTGCGCAAACTGAGCGAAGGCGTTGCCGACGCGACCTTGCTGGCCTGTGCCGGTCTGCGGCGACTGGGCAATGCCGAGCTGATAACCTCTGTGATTGAGGTTGATGATATGCTGCCGGCGCCGGCACAGGGCGCCATCAGCATCGAGATTCGCCAGGACAACGATAAAGTGCGCGATCTGCTGCAGCCCTTGCACCACGAAGAAACCGCAATCTGTGTAGCGGCTGAGCGCGCCTTTCTGGCCAAACTCGACGGCTCCTGCCGCACGCCCATTGCCGCTTTGGCCACACTGGATAGCGGTACACTGACCCTGCGCGGCCAGATCCTGCTTCCCGATGGCACGCAATCATTTGAAACGACCCGCAGCGGCCCGGCGAAAGAAGCTCTTATCATGGGCCAGGACGCAGCAACCGAGCTGATCGCCAGCGCCGGCCCCGACTTCATGCGCCAACTGGCTGGATAGCACCCACTAAGGTTAACACCGGATCGACACTAAATTATGCGCCTGCTGCTGACCAGACCTGAGCCCGATGCCAGCGCCATGGTGCCTGCATTGCAAGCGCTTGGCTGCGATGTCGTGCTTGAGCCGCTTTTGACAGTGAGCTTCAACGCCACTGACGCGCTATCACTAAACGGCGTGCAGGCCCTCATCGCCACCAGTCGCAACGGCCTGCGGGCGTTATTGCCCGAACATAGACGTGATATCACGGCCGACCCTGTGCTCGACATGGCCCGCCAACTACCCTTGTTTGTGGTTGGCAAGGGCACATTCGCCTTAGCCCAGGAGCTTGGTTTTGGAAATCTGATCCAGGGCGACGGGCGCGCCGACGCACTCCCCACGCTGATCGCGCGCTCGCTACGCCCACAAGATGGCACTATCTTGCATCTTGCCGGGGCAAATCTGGCCGCTGAACTCAAAACACCGCTTGGCGAAAGCGGGTTCATCCTGACCAGTCCGGTCGTTTACCAGGCCAAACGCAGCTCAGGCTTCTCCAGGTTCACCACCGAGCTGTTCCATAGCGGAACAATAGATAGTGTTCTGCTAATGTCGCCGCGCACCGCCGCAACTTATGCTGACTTGGTTAACAAAGCGCAACTTGTTGATTCGGCGCTAGAAATGACGCATTTTTGCCTTTCTGAACAGATAGCGACACATCTTTCACAGCTCGGCAGTATTTATAAAGTAGTTTCGCTTAAGCCAAATACTCAAGAAATGCTTGCCCTGATAGCCAAGACTGTTGCAAAAAAGCGATAGAGATAAACGAGCTGGCCTTGGCGCTGGCGAACTAACGATTTGTAACCATTGACGCATCTGTCCTGAACGGTCCGTTTCCCCCCAAACGGGCACACCAAACCAGGCCGATGTGACAATTTGTAAAGGTCTCACATCAAATGAGCGCAAAAAACAAAAAGGGCGGCGGACGAGCTGGTGGCCGTTCGGGCAACCCAACCGGTCCCCAATCTGGTACACCCGGCCCGAAACGCCCTTACTCAACTATTGATCTAAAGGCGACGGACATCACACCCAAATCCAGCGACGCTGATAAGGGTAAGGATCAAGCCAAATCCCAAATTACCCCGCCGGAATTCGGCTCTACTGCCAGACCGCAGTCGGGCAAGACTGGCAGTAGCAGCGCTACGAGCAGTAGCAGCACTACAGGCGGTGGTGGCAGCGCTACGGGCGGTAGTGGAACGAGTTCCAGCGCTGGACCGGCTCCCGCATCATCTTCGGCAAATAAATCATCGGTGCCCCTGTCGTCGCAGACCGCAGCAAAATCCAAGCCTGACACTTCTAAACCAACGGGCGCTTCTAAATCTGCCACCGGCGCCAAAGCCCCGCCACCGCCGCCAGCACAACCACAAGCACCGGCAAAACAAAAGAGCAGCGGCGGATTTTTATCCCATATGAGCGCGGCTATTGTCGGCGCAGTGCTGACCCTGTTCGGCGCCAAATATGCCGATCAATATATCCAAATTCCCGGCTTGCCCGTCAGCGGCGGATCAACGGGCACGGCATCAACAGCGATCAGTCCAGAACTGTCCAGCAGACTTTCCGCCAGACTGACCAAGCTTGAGCAGGCGGTAACTACCGGCGCCGGCGCATCTTCGGCAGCCAACTCGCCCGACATTGCCGCGCTCACCGACGGACTTGCCGCCGCCCAGGCGCGCCTGAGCAAACTGGAAGCGCTAGGGTCCGCGATCACAGATCTGCAAATGAGCCAGGTCAAACTGCAAGATGAAACCGCCGCTTTGCGCAAAAATGGTGCTGAGACCGGCGATAGCGCCGCCTTAACGGGGCGCCTTGCCCAATTGGAGCAAACTCTTGCCGCTTTGGGGGCTGCTGCTACCAAGGACCCGGATAATGCCGGGCGTATCCCCCAGCTGGCTGCTATTTCCGGGCGTCTCAATGATCTGGAAACAGCCCTCAAGACGCGCATCACCGTTTTGCGCCAGGACCTTGTTGAAGAAATCGACAAACGCTCCGCCAACATGAACGAGGCCAGCCAAAGCGCTAAATCGGGAACACAGCGGCTCGACCGCGATGTCGCCGCCCTGCGCACCTCAACGGCCAAGCTCGATCAGCGGCTGGTCGATATGGACGCCGGTTCAAAGCAAATGCGCGAACGCCTGCGGGTTGTGCAAGAAGCCACCGGAAATTTGAAAGTGGCGCTTAAAACGTTGCACGGCGATCTGGCAGCGAAGCTCAAGCAAACTGCCAAACCCGCCGATGTCAGCGCCGCCATCGCCCCAATCGCCAAGCAAATTAGCGCTCTGGAGCAGAACCTGCAAAGCGTCGTGCAATCTGAATCAGCGCGTAAATCCAATGCCAAGCGCATCGTGCTGGCGTTGGAGCTTGGCAATCTGAAACGGGCCCTGGACCGCGGGCGCGATTTCGCACCTGAACTGGCGCAGGTCAAACGAGTGGCAGGCGATACACTGGATCTGAGCGCTCTGGAGGCCCATAGTGGCAGCACGGTGCCAACCCTGGCAGTGTTACAAAAAAACTTTGGCGCGCTCTCTTACAAAATGATAGATGCCATAACCATGAAAGAGAATGCGACCGTCATGGACCGGCTGTTGAACGGTGCCAAATCGATGGTGCGCGTGCGCCGTGTCAATCACAGCCGCGACGACAACAGCGCCGAGGCTATTGTCGGGCGCATGGATAGCGCGCTGAAGGACGGGCATTTGGGCGCGGTGCTATCCGAAGCCAAGAAACTGCCCGACAAGGCAAAGGCGACTGCTGCTGATTGGCTGGCCAATGTAATGGCGCGCCAGTCGGTCGATCAGGCCCTTGGCCAAATTGAAGCTAAACTCAAGTCGTCTCTCGGCGGCACAACATCCGACGAGAGGGGTTAATCCATCATGCTGCGTCTCATTGCGTTTCTACTCATCACAGTTGCCGTCGGCACCGGCCTGGCCTGGCTTGCCGATAATCCCGGCAATATTACAATTTCCTGGCAGGGTACCTTGATCGACGTCTCGGTGTTTACCGCAACCTGGGTGTCCACCCTGGCAATCTTTTTGCTGTTTGTTGCCTGGTCGATCTTTAAAGCCATTTGGCGCAGTCCGGCAGCCGTTGGGCAATATTTCAAACGCCGCCGGCAGGCGCGCGGCCTTGATGCCCTTTCAAGCGGCATGATCGCGATCGGCTCGGGTGATCGTGAAAGTGCCACCCGCTATGCCATTCAGGCGCGCAAAGATCTACCCAATGAACCCCTGACCCATCTGCTGCGCGCGCAAGCGGCACAATTAACCGACGACCGTGCCACCTCGCGCCGTATCTATGAAGGTATGCTGGGCTCGCGCGATACTGAGGCACTGGGCCTGCGCGGTCTGTTCCTGGAAGCGCAAAAAGAGGGCGAAGGTGAAGCCGCGCGCCAATTTGCCCAGCGCGCCCTTGGCCTCAACACCAAATTGGGCTGGGCCTCTAATGCTCTGTTCGATATGCAGTGCAAAGCCAAGGATTGGCCCGCCGCACTGGAAACACTCGCCAGCGCCCGCAAGAACGGCCTGGTCGCCAAGCCAAGCGCCGACCGACGGCGCGCCGTATTGTTAACCGCCCAAGCACAAATTGCCGAAGACGATGATCCCGATAAGGCTTTGAAACTGGCACTTGAAGCCCATGGACTGGCGCCAAAGCTTGTGCCAGCAGGCGACATTGCCGGCCGGTTGCTGGCCTCGCGCGGCAACACCGCAAAAGCTGCCAAAGTGCTGCAAAATACCTGGAAGCGCTCGCCGCATCCCGATCTGGCTTTGACTTATGCCTATGCGCGCCCCGGCGATAGTCCGCGTGATCGGCTAACCCGGGTCAAAGCGCTGGCTCGCCTCACACCCCATACGATTGAATCGCCGATTGCCATCGCTACCGCCGCGATTGAAGCCCATGACTGGGACGGCGCCCGCAAGGCTCTGGCGCCGCTACTGGACAAACGCATCACCCAGCGGGTGTGCACGCTCATGGCCCAGATTGAAGCAGAACAACATGGCGATGCCGGCCGGGTACGCGAATGGCTGGCCCGCGCGGTTAACGCACCGCGCGATCCGACCTGGACTGCTGACGGTGTCACCTCGGCGCAATGGGCGCCGGTGTCTCCGGTCAGCGGCGAACTGGATGCGTTTGAATGGCGTGTTCCGGTGGAATCCGTTGATCACTCCGACGCAGCTGTTTTAACCCAGCGGCTGGAAGAGTTCGTGGCTTTAGGGGCAATGAGCGAGCCTGTTATTGAAGCGCCGGCCAAGGTGATCAACGAAGTTGAACCGGCCGTTGCGCAAGCGGCACCGGCTCAGCCGGAAACTAAAACTACAGCTCCGGCTCCGGCTGAAGCTGAAACCACGGCAACACCGCGTTCAAAGCAACAACAATCTAATACGGCAGCGGCGACAGTTGGCAGCGCTGCAGCAGGCGCACCGGTACAGCCGGCGGCGACGGCGGCAACGGCGGCGGCGACGGCGACGGCTCATCACACTGCACCGGAAGCTGCCCCGCCAGCCCAAACAGCGTCTCAAGATACTGCCTCTCGCCCCCCGGCACAGGCCAAGACAACAGCCGCCGCCTCGGCAATTGCCTCAGCGGCCCTGGCATCAGCGGTTGCAGAGACTGCAAAGGCTAATACAAAGCTGGATAGCGAGCCGAACGAGTCGGATATAATTGATATAGAACCTGTTCTTGTTGCACCGCCCGCGCAGTCCACAACCAAAGGCAAGGTAAATTCATCGGCGCCGGGCAAGCAGAAGAACACGGCTAAGAAAAAATCTGCTGCAGCCAAGTCCGCCGGCTCCAGACGCCCGCCGCCGAAGAAGAAACCAACCGAGACCAAGATCTTTGTGCCGCCGCGCGCGCCAGACGACCCGGGAACCGACAGCTCGGATTTGGAAAGCGCTCAGCGCTCGTCATTGTCTTCTTTCCGCAGCGGCCAAATCAAAGGCTCAGCCTAAGGCGACGGCGGAGGCTCAGCCAATAAATCCGCGGATTGATACACACGGGCATGACCAAACGAAAAAGGAGCCGGAGCATTTCATATGCCCGGCTCCTTTTTTTATCGGCGGCGGCGGCTTAGTTCTGAGTTTACTGCCGCTTTGTCAGCCCTCTTTTTTGTTCTGCCTATTGTCAATGAGATCATCGACTACGGCAGGCTCGGCTAATGTCGAGGTGTCGCCCAGATTGGAAAAATCGTCCTCGGCGATCTTGCGCAGGATGCGGCGCATGATCTTGCCTGAACGGGTCTTGGGCAAGCCGGGTGCGAACTGAATGATATCAGGCGAGGCAATCGGGCCAATTTCCGTGCGCACCCAATTGCGCAACTCCACCTTCAGCTCATCACTTGGTTCTTCCCCGGTCATTAACGTGACATAGCAATAAATACCCTGACCCTTAATGTCATGCGGATAACCAACCACGGCGGATTCCGATACTTTGGGATGAGCGACCAGCGCAGACTCCACCTCCGCCGTGCCCATCCGGTGGCCGGAGACGTTGATCACATCGTCAACGCGCCCCGTGATCCAGTAATAACCGTCCTCATCGCGCCGGCAGCCATCGCCAGTGAAATAAGTGCCCGGATAGGTGGTGAAATAAGTCTCCACAAAGCGCTTGTGATCGCCGTAAAGCGTGCGCATCTGCCCCGGCCAGCTATCTTGAATAATCAGATTGCCACTAGTCGCACCTTCCAATACGCCGCCCTGCTCGTCGACCAAAGCAGGCTGAATGCCAAAGAACGGCGTTGTTGCCGAGCCGGGTTTCAATTTGGTGGCGCCGGGCAATGGCGTGATCATGATGCCGCCGGTTTCGGTCTGCCACCAGGTATCTACAATCGGGCAGCGGCCATCGCCAACCACGTTATGATACCATTCCCAGGCTTCGGGATTGATCGGCTCGCCAACTGATCCAAGCAGGCGCAGGGACGAGCGGTCGGTGCGCTTGACGAAATCATCTCCGGCTCCCATCAGCGCGCGAATGGCCGTCGGCGCCGTATAGAAAATATTGACATCCCATTTATCAACCACATGCCAGAAGCGCGACGCGGTAGGATAATTCGGCACGCCTTCAAACATCAACGTCGTGGCACCATTGGCCAGCGGGCCATAGACGATATAGCTGTGGCCCGTCACCCAGCCGACATCGGCGGTGCACCAGTAAACATCGCCATCGTGATAATCGAAGACATATTGATGGGTCATCGCCGCCCAAACGAGATAACCGCCCATGGTATGCAGCACGCCCTTGGGCTTACCGGTTGAGCCTGATGTATACAAGATAAACAGCGGGTCTTCGGCGTTCATCGCCTCGGCGGGACAATCGCTTGAGACCTTGACCAATTCTTCATGCAGCCACAGATCACGCGACGCATCCCAGTTGATATCGCCGCCCGTGCGCCGCACCACCAGTACCTTTTCGCCGCCGGCGCATTTGGTTAGCGCTTCGTCGGTGTTTTTCTTGAGCGGAATGGCCTTGCCGCCGCGCACGCCTTCATCGGCGGTGATGATGAACCTGGACTCGCAGTCATTAATGCGGCCGGCCAGAGCGTCGGGCGAAAAGCCGCCAAACACCACCGAATGCACGGCACCAATGCGCGCGCAGGCCAGCATCGCATAGGTCGCTTCGGGGATCATCGGCATATAGATCGTTACCCGGTCGCCCTTGGCGACACCATTGGCCTTCAGCACATTGGCGAATTTGCACACGCGCTCATGCAGCTGGTTATAGGTGATCTTCTCGTCATGGGTTGGATCGTCGCCCTCCCAGATGATGGCGACCTCATCGCCCTTCTTGGCCAGATGCCGGTCGACGCAATTGGCGCAGACATTCAAGCTGCCGTCCTCATACCATTTGATCGAGACGTCATCGATCGCAAAGGACGTGTTCTTTACTTTGGTGAACGGTGTGATCCAGTCGAGGCGTTTGCCCTGCTCGGCCCAGAACCCGTCCGGGTCTTCAACCGACTGGCGATACATCGACTGGTATTTGGTATCGTCGACCCAGGCGCGGCTTTCCCATTCAAACGGCACATTATAAACGGCTTCATTGGACATTGGCCTCTTC
>JAJRRE010000166.1 GCA_024279745.1 Alphaproteobacteria bacterium | reverse complement strand
GAAAATCCTGCGGCGTCAATTTTGCTTTTGTCTGCATTTCACCCATTGCTCAATGCTCCCTTACTGTGCCGCATCGGATTTGCTGGCTTCGCCATTATCAGATGAAAGACGTGACCAACTCGACACATAACGGTTTTCGCGCGGATCATCGACCATCGTGCGCGACGGCGAGAAAAACAGACCCGGCGCATGCAGCAGTTTCGAGATCGGGAAAATGATCATCAAAATCGCCACCAGTGCCAGATGAATGAGCAGCACTGTGTCGCCGGGAATGGGCTGCCAGTCGAAATACATCAGGCCAAGAAAGAAGGCTTTCAGCGCCACGATGTCGGTCGGATCGACATATTTCATGCCCAGACCGCTCACGCCAATCGCAACGATCAAGGCCAGCATCAAATGATCGGATGGCGCGGAAATATAACGAACGCGCGGCACAACAAACCGGCGCGCCCAGAGCGCCAGCAACCCGGCAACCATGGCAAAACCGGCATATTTGCCGAAGGGCTGAAGTAGCACCACCCACTCCCAGACCGGCTGGGTGAAATAACGCAGATGACGTAGCAAAACCAGTAACAGGGCAAAATGAAAGACCCAGCCAAACAGCCAAATCCATTTATTGGATTTGAACAGGCTTTCGAAAAAGACCACCTCGCGGCCCATGCGAAGAACAACACCGCTGCGCGTTGTCGGCGCCGGCGTCGTTGGGATCTTCAATGGAATGGGCGTCGCGCTATATTGGCGGATCCGATAGATGATCCCGCCAACTAGGACGATGAACGCCGCATAAAAGACAAGCGCATAGATCGTGGTAAGCACGCCGTAGTCTCCCCTTGCCGTACCGGGCATAGTTTTGCCCGGCTCAGCCAGTTACTGTTTATTATTGCAAAACCAGCAATCGCTCTGGCGATTACACGCAGCCGGTTGGTTTAGGCAGGCCGGCAATCTTACAAGCTTGCTTGGCAGGACCATAAGGGAACAACTCATACATATACTCGTTGTTGCCTCTTTCCTTGCCCCATTTTTTCTTAATGGCTTTGATGAGCACACGAACAGCAGGCGCAATCTGATATTCGTCGTAATAGTCGCGCAGGAAGTTGACGATTTCCCAGTGCTCTTCATTCATGTCGATTTTTTCTTCAGTGGCAATCACATCGGCCAGCTCTTTGGTCCAGCTTGACAGATCAGTGATATAGCCTTCTTCGTCATGTTCTACAGTGGCGCCGTTTACGGAATATGCCATTTTTAGTCTCCTAGGTTGGAAGCGTCGTCAGGCAGTCAGTTTTGAAAAGGCCTCTGGCTCTAGAGCCAAGCCTGCGTGGTATCATATTTAGCAACCAGATCGACAAAGCCGCCGTAATCAACAACGGTTACGCCGTCCAGCAGCCGGTCTGCGGCCAAGCCTCTGGCCGCCAGATCAGGCCCCAGCACATAAAGGCCAACGGTGCTTTTTGCCGCCTCGACCTGATCGGAAGATTTGGTGCCTTTGAGCGCGCCGTAGACCGCGTCTTCTATCAGCAAAACGCCGTCGCCAGACTTGGTATGGCCCAGGCAGCTGGACAGAGCATTTTTTTCAAACGGTGATTTATTGACCGTGTGCAAAATAGACATGGGGTTCACTCCCGTTTTCTAAAAGCTTAAGATGACGTCCTGGCCGGCCATAATGTCGGCAAGCTCAGAACGACTGACGACCCGGATCGACGGTTTTTCTTCATAGTCGTCGTCTTCGTCTTCATAGGTAACGTCCATCAAATCGTCGAGCGTGAGGCCGCGCTCATCGAGGGATTCTTTTTCGACATAAAGCTTGGTCACCTCGTAGTCACCAAGCGCGCGATATGTCGGCGAAAAATTCTTCACGCCGATCGCGTCCGTGGACTGGCCCTTGGATAGTTGAAACACGCCGTCGTCGATGAACGCCAACGACACGTCCTGCTCAAAGGCCGCTCCGATCAGCACAACTTCCAGCGACTCAAGCGCATAGATCGTGCCGTAAGGTGCCTTACGATTTACATATAGGAATTTTTTTGAAGTGGCGCCGCCGCCAGCTGCTTCAGACATTGCTGTACCCCTTAATCTCCGAACGTGACCAAACGGTCTGCTTCAATACCTGCTTCGATCAATTGGCCAAGACCCGAAATGCGAAAGCCCGGTGCGATATTGTCCGCGTCCTTGCCTTGCCGTTTGGCTTCATTCGCATCGAGAATGCCGCGCCGCTGCGCCGCTGCGATACAGATGACCAGATCAACCTTGTGTTCTTCAGCCAGCGCAGTCCAGTTCTTCTGGATGTCACGCTCATCACCAGGGGGAACCGTTAACCGGGTGCCATTGTTCACGCCGTCATGATAGAAAAAGACGCGAAAAACCTCATGGCCTTTTTCAAGCACAGCCTTGGTAAACTGATAGGCAGAGTCGGCCGCCTGATGCGTATAGGGCCCCTCATTCACTACAATACCGAATTTCACGAGCTTTAATCCTTATCGGTTTTGATCTATCTCACACCTACAAATCGCCAAGCTGAATTCTAGCTTCAAATGCAGGTACGGCTCTTCATTTGTCGCAGCGCCACAGATAAGCGGAGCCGCTGCGTGAAAACTACTTAAAGTTCCCACACCCAAAGTCTTAAGCCGCACCGCCGTAGCGGTGCAGCACTGTCTTGTAAGGTCGCTCAGGCTTTTATCAGCCTGGAAATTGATCGCCGGTAAACCCCGACAGCATCAATCATCAAATTCAAATATTAGAACCGGATATGAGTTGAATGGTTCATTTGGTGACGTGCACCAGTCCAGGTATCAAGATGATGCTTGGTGAACGCCAGGCCAGTGATCTCGAAGAAGCGAGGCCAACCAATACGCTCAATCCATTCACCCACGCGTTCCCAGTCTCGCGCGTTTTCCTTATAGGCTTTGAGGATCATCATTACCTTCTCCTCAACTTCCGGCCAGCGCGGCGGGTTGTTGGGCAGATTGGCAATGACCAGCTTATGGAATGTTGGTTTGGTGCGCGCATTGGAATGTTTGCCGCCAACCCAGATCGCAATCTTGGTGGAATCTTCGCCGTTGATCTGCATCGGTGGGCAGGGCGGATAACAGGCACCGCAGCAGATGCATTTCTTCTCATCGACTTCCAGCGACGGCTTACCGTTGACCATGGCCGGACGGATAGCAGCAACCGGGCAACGCGCGACAACTGACGGGCGTTCGCACTGATTGGCAACCAGGTTGTGGTCGATTTTGGGTGGCTTGGTATATTGCACGTTGATCGCAATATCGCCCTGACCGCCGCAGTTAATCTGGCAGCATGAGGTCGTGATACGCACGCGGTTCGGCATTTCTTCGCGGATGAATTCTTCGTGCATCCGGTCCATTAGACTTTTCACAACACCCGATGCGTCGGTACCGGGGATGTCGCAATGCAGCCAGCCTTGCGTATGAGAAATCATGGAGATCGAGTTGCCAGTACCGCCGACAGGGAAGCCTTCTTTCAAAAGCTTGTCGATCAGTGGCTGAACCTTAGCCTCATCGGCCACCATATATTCAATGTTCGAGCGCGTGGTGAAGCGGAAATGGCCGTCGGCAAACTCATCCGCGATATCGCACAGCAGGCGCAGCGTATAAAGGTCCATCTGGCGCTGTGTACCAGCACGCACGGTCCAGATATCATCGCCGCTTTTCGCGCGGTGGTGCAGAACACCTGGGCGGGGCCGCTCATGCCAGTCCCACGCGCCAAAGTTCTTGACCATCACTGGATGCATAAATTGCTTAGGCTCCGGCACACCCGATTCAATCGGCTTGCGCATCTCAGTTGCCTGACTCATTTAATTCCTCCCGTCGGAATACTTGTAAAAACTGACGCGCTTTGTATCGCGGCACGAGGCCACAGCGCGTCAGTAATGTTGGTTTACTCAGCCGCCACTGTGAGACCGGCCTTCTTGGCTTGTCTTTCGAAATATTTCGCGGCTTCTTCATCAAAGTCATCGGTGCGCACATAGCTACTGGTACGCGGATGATTGACCATGTTTGGATCTGGATCGATTTCCATAGCTTCCAGGAAGGCTGGCAGACCAATCCGGTCGATGGTTTCACCAACACGCTCATGCTCAAGCGCATTATCGCCAAAGAACTCGATCACTTCACCGGCAAACTCGGTCAGCTTTTCGAAATCTTCATCCGTGTCGAGCTTCATGAATGGCACAATTACCGTGCCCATCAAATCGCCGACTTTAAGCGAACGCTTACCGCCAATCAAAATCGTGATGCCTTTGTCATCGCCCGGCGACAATGCTTTTGGCATAACATTCAAGCAATGCATGCAGCGCACGCAGCTCTTGTTATCGACTTCAAGCGTATTGTCGTCATTGAGGCTGAGCGCGCGCGTCGGACAGTTGGTAATAACTGAATCGATCATATATTTGCGGCCAACCTTCTCGACATAGGCTTTTACTTCGTCCTGGTTGACCTTCATGTCGTCGCGCCAGGTACCGATCACAGCAAAGTCGGCGCGGTGAATGGCATTAACGCAGTCATTGGGACAGCCAGAGAATTTAAACTTAATCTTGTAAGGCAGAGCCGGGCGATGGATTTCGCCAACATACTCATTGATGATGTCGATATGAGCGCGCTGCTCGTCAAAGCACGACATTTCACAACGGGACGCGCCAACACAGCTCATGGCTGTACGCAGGCAAGGCCCGGCGCCGCCAAGGTCAAAGCCGATTTCATTCAGCTCATCAAAAGCTTTTTGCGTGTTTTCAGTGGTCGCGCCCTGAAACATGATGTTGCCGGTTTGACCGTGAAACGCAATCAGTCCCGAACCGGTTTTTTCCCACACATCACAAAGCGCGCGCATGGTTTTTGAATCATAGTGATTGCCCGGAGGCGGCATTACGCGCAGCGTATGGAATTCTTTTGATTCAGGATATTTCTCTGCGACTTCGGAAAAGCGCGGAATGATACCGCCGCCATATTTATAGACGGATACAACGCCGCCCTTCCAATAGCCCTTCTTGTTCTCATAAGAATGCTCAAGTTGCCCCAGAAGGTCGTTCATCATGGGGGCATACTGAGCACCTTCAGTGTCACGCAGCCGCTTCAGGCCAGTAACAAAACTGGGCCAAGGACCTCCTTCAAGCTCGTCGAGCATTGGGGTCGGGTGCTTCTCAATCGGTGTGCTTTTATCGTCAGTTGCCATGGTGTCCTCTCCGGTGCCATCCAGTGGTTATTATTGCAATCACTGCGCAGGCTTCAAATTCTACACGATCTGTAAAATCCTGCGTTAGATCATACATCTTTATCCCGTTGTCGCGTCGGTGCAAGTAGAACAATTCTAATTGTCTCTCCATTGCACAGTAGCAATCTGTGCGCTCTTGTCTATATTAGATAATTCGAATATTCAAGATTGATCTGCTATATAACGGTAATTCAACGGGATAACCTACCTATGCTGCAGCGCGGTCGGCGCTCGCTGCGTCGCACCATATGCCCGCTGGATGTCAAAGCGAAAGTAAGAATTTTGCTGCGATTCCAACTTTTCATTGATGCTACGGTAGAAATACTGATGGTTGTGCGCCGCACTACAAGGAGTTAACCGAACGACTCAAATCGGGGCATTTTGATGCACCATTAAAAATTCGTTAATCCCACCCTTCATGGCAATGCGCACAACCACATTGACTGGAAATTCGTTGAAACCAGTTGTTTGGCACGCAAAATATTTCTAAGAAAAACCGATCTCAGAGCGCTTTCAACACCGCATTTGGAGAGAAAACATGGTCAGCCGTCAGTTCCCCAATGATCACGTCACAAAAGCTCACGGCGAGCCCATGGAATCGCCGTTTGAGCTGGAAAACGGCACTGCTTATCAAAGCTGGCGGACATTAAAGCTGGCCAATGCGCCAAAAACGGCTGCGGATCTGATGGTAAAAATCGCCGATCTGGCCAGCTTGACCAGCGCAGAACACGAAACAATTCTTGCCAATTGCGCCCGCGCGAATATGTCGTTTTATGATTGCGGCACGGCCGCGGGTTATGATTGCGGCACAGCCACGGGTCACGATGGCGCCACTACAGCTGACGGCCAGAATGAAATTCGCAGCAAACTACGTGCGTTCATGTCGGCCTTTGGTCTGCACGCCCTGGAGGCGCACCGCTCAGCCAACGAAGACGGCATTGTTGCTCTTGAAATTACAGACACAGGCCCGCGCGGCGGTTACATCCCTTACACCAACCGCCCGTTAAGCTGGCATACCGATGGCTATTATAACGCCGCCAGTGAGCGCATTCAGGCGATGGTTCTGCACTGCGTGCGCGACGCGGCCAGCGGCGGCGAAAATGCGCTGCTCGATCCTGAGCTCGCCTATATTCGTGTGCGCGATAAATCCAACGCGCTGATCAGAGCGCTGACGCATGAGCAATGTCTGACCATTCCGGCCAATGAAGAAAAAGACGGCACGGTTCGCCCCCAGAGCATCGGTCCGGTTTTTTACGTCGATCCGGTGTCCGGGGCGCTGCAGATGCGCTATTCTGCCCGCGCGCGTAATATTGTCTGGCGCGACACTGACGATACGCGCGCAGGCGCGGCTTTTTTGATAGAGCTGGTAGCGCAGGGGCGCGACGTGATCAGCCATCGCCTCAAACCGGGGCAAGGCCTGATCAGCAATAACGTCCTGCACAACAGATCAGGATTTACCGAACATGACGATGGTAGAGCAGGAAGGCTGTATTATCGCTCACGGTTCCAAAACCGTATTGCCGGGACCTGAACGATGAAGAACCTGAACTATGATCCGCGCAATCCAATGCTTCCGCGTATAAAAAATTCCTCGCGAAAACAGGCGCCGAAACTGACCGGATCAAAAAGACCGATCACTTTAAATCAATAACGCAGATAAGAGTGGCGCGGGCGCACACACCAAATGAAGGAGAGCAAGAGATGACATTGCTAAGCGATCTAATCATTCAAAACCCTGAATGCAATTCGTTCAACCAGCTGCGGCAGATCGTAATTCAGGCCGCGACCGATGGCGTAATTTTCATGGAGTTCGATCTCAAACCCGACTACCGCGATACGCCCAAGGACTGGTTCATGCGGCTGGAATCTGCATTTTATACGGGCGATAAATACACCGACAAATGGGGATATAAACCATGACCAACGACAATGACAACGATAATGAAATGCCCAAGCCTGGCGTAATGAGCCGCCCGGAAGTCGGCGAGACGCTGATTGAGCTGGATAAATTCGAAGCGCCGTTTCAACGCGAGATCAAACTCCACGCGGTTGAGCATGAATCCGGGATGCGCATGCTGCGTTTGAACATTCGCGAAAAGCGCCGCTTCACCGTGCTCGACATCGATGCCAAAACCGCGCGCCATTGGGCCAAGCTGATGAGCGACTGGGCGGATGTCGCTGAGAGCCAGCAAGACCCGAAAGACTGACTTTGTTGCGGCACCTTTAATGCCTGGCTGATCGCGTACCGCGCGTGTCTTTTATCGTACAATCTAGCGGCTGATACATTGTCGGTCGCACTTTACCTTGCAAGGATTTTTTCATGGACCACCTCCCGGTGTTCTTTAATGTCAAAGACAAAAAGATTATCGTCATTGGCGGCAGCACGGCAGCGGCGCGCAAAACCGATCTGGCTCTTCGCGCCCATGCCCATGTCACATTATTTGCCGATGCGCTTGATGATGAGTTTATCGACATCAATAGACATGAAAATTTCACCCACCATGCGCGCGAAATCGAATTAGGCGATCTGGAAAATTGCGTGCTGGTTTATGGCGCTGCCGAAGATGAAACCATCGACAAGCGCGTTTATGATCTGGCCAAACAGGCGCGCGTGCCGGTCAATATCCCCGACAATATTCCGCTATGCGATTTTATCACGCCGGCCATTCTCGACCGCTCGCCCATCGTCGTCGGGATTTCATCGGGCGGCGCGTCTCCGATATTGGCGCGCGCCATCAAGGCCCAGTTGGAGACGCTGATCCCGGCCAGCTTCGGTAAGCTTGCTGGCTTTGTCGGTAGTTTTCGCGATGAAGTGATGGCCAAGCTGACAGATGGCCGCGACCGCCTGCGCTTTTGGGAACGGGCCGTTGAGGGCACCGCCGCCGATCTACTGCTGGCTGGCGATGAGACGCGCGCGCGCGAACAATTGATGGCGGAACTCGACGCTGCTGCGGCGGCAACCGATGCGCCGCGCATGGGCGAGGTTTATCTTGTTGGTGCTGGTCCCGGCGATCCCGATTTGCTGACCTTCCGGGCGCTTCGTTTAATGCAGCGCGCCGATGTCGTGCTCTATGATCGGCTGATTGGCGATGATGTTATGAATTTGGTGCGCCGGGACGCAGAGCGCATCTATGTTGGCAAGCTGCCGCAAAACCATATCGTACCGCAAGAAGAAATAAGCCAGATGATGGCCCGGCTGGCGCTGGACGGGAAGCGCGTGCTGCGTCTTAAAGGCGGCGATCCATTTATCTTTGGTCGCGGCGGCGAAGAGATCGAAGTGTTGGCCTCTAAGGGCATACCGTTCCAAGTTGTACCGGGCATCACGGCGGCAGCGGGCGCGGCGGCTTATGGCGGCATACCACTTACCCACCGCGATCATGCGCAGGCGTGCATCTTTGTCACCGGCCATGGCAAAAACGGCAAAGTTGACCTGGACTGGAAGGCCCTGCTGCAACCAAGCCAGACTGTTGCGATCTATATGGGATTATCGCAGCTGCCATCCTTGATGAGTGAATTCATGGGGCATGGCGCCGATCCGGGTCTGCCTGCCGCCGTTGTCGAACATGCGACACGGCCGAACCAGCGCGTCGTCACGGGCACATTGGGAACCCTGGCAACGCGCGTGGCGGAAGCTGGCATAGATGGACCGTCGATTATTATCATCGGCACCGTTGTCACCCTGCGCGAGCGGCTGTCCTGGTTCAACCCCGACAAAGCCATTTCGACCATTACAAAATAAAAACTAGATCAAATCACAATAGGCCATTTCAATCATGAGCACTACCGCAAAGACGCCGCCCCCTACTGCTGCGCCCCTAGATGAGGCCGCCCTTGACCAGATCTTTTTGAGCGCACGCACGCACAACGCCTGGCTCGACCGCGAGGTTCCCGATGCACTGCTGCACCGGCTGATTGACATCATGAAGATGGGCGCCACCAGCGCCAACTGCTCGCCGGCGCGGATTGTCTTCGTGCGCTCCGATGAGGCTAAGGCGCGGCTCATTCCCCATCTGATGGAGAGCAATCAGGCCAAAACCAAAAGTGCTCCGGCCTGCGCTATCATCGGGTCTGATCTGGAGTTTCATCATCATCTGCCAAAGCTGTTTCCCCACGACGATGCGCGCGCCTGGTTTGAAGGCAATGATGAGCTGATCGCGACCACCGCCTTTCGCAACGGCACCCTGCAAGGGGCTTACTTCATGATCGCCGCGCGGGCTCTTGGTTTGGATTGCGGCCCGCTGTCAGGCTTTGACAATGAAGCGGTCGACAAGGCGTTTTTTGCCGGAACCAAAGTGCAGTCGAACTTCCTGTGCAATATCGGTTACGGCGATCCGGCCGCCCTCTTCCCCCGTTCGCCGCGCTTCACATTCGATGAAATGGCCAGGATCATCTGAGCGCGCCCCACTCAAATGTCATCGCGGGGCTTGTTCCCGCGATCCCGTTGGCGTCAAACTGATGCCAGAGCTGGTACGCAGCAAATGCTGACTTGCTGTTCTGCTGACTTGCTGCCGCCCCAGCTGCCGGTGGCGGGGGCGGGGGCGGTTTACCATGATCGGGGCAAATCGCCCCGAACTCACGAATTTTGCGCGCGCGGCCCGCCGATCAAAGCTACAAGTAGAGTATTATTTTGCGCTGCTGTCGTAATTTCAGGAGGCTTTCGTCTCTCCGATCGCGCCGATCTATGAATTGAACAACATTTAGAATAAGGAGTTACCCGCCTGTGAAACAGATGATGATGGATATGATGATCTTAATGATGCCGGCCATGAAGCCATTGGTCTGGATAGGGGCTGCGGTCGCGGTTGGCGGTGTTGCGTTAGTAATCCTGCGCCAGATCATGAATGAGAAAAATGGCCAGATGGTCCTGCTTGCCGGGCGCATCATGCTCGGCCTGGCGGTGTTTTTCCTGGGGTGCCAGGTCGCCGGCATGTGGCTTGAAATGGCGCCGCAGATCAATTTCGGTGACTTTGAGAAAATGGAGTTCAAACTGGTGCCGTTCTGGCAGATTGGTATTGGCTTCTTTGTGGTTGCCCTTGTTCTTGGCTTTGTCGGCGGCCGGCGCCGTCTTGAAGCGGCGGCGTAAATTCAAGTCTAACGGCATAATTTCTGGCGGACCGCTCGCGCACGCACTGGCAATATGCTCAACTACAAAAAACGCCCGGCAGATTAGATCTGCCGGGCGTCTTTATTTGTGCTTGTGAATTTTTGTATCTTCAGCTTTGAAACCGTCCAGTGATGTTCGGCCCCTTCACCAAATTTACAAATTATTTAATACGGGTGAAGACACCGCTGGCGCAAGCGCCGGCAGCAGTACAGCCATCCATTTTAAACTTGTCAGCACCATCTGGAACCATTTTGGCATTGTAGGTTTCACCCGTTGCAGGATGAGCTACTTTACCAACAAAAGCGCCGTCTTTCATGGCCAGTGCAGACTGGATCATTTCCATGCCGACATTCTTAGGACCTTTTTCAACTTTGCAGGACATGCCGTTAGCACCGCCCTTAGCGCAATTGATTGTGAAATCCTTCCACATCCATTTCCCGACCATATTGTCCATGGCTTTGCCGTGTGCAGCGCCGAATGCTGCTGTTGCAAGACCAAGTACGGCGACACCCATTACCGCTGCTGCAATCTTCTTCATGGTGTTTCTCCCTGTCGATTTAATAGTGTTACACAATATTTGGGCACTTCTAACCTCGAGACCGAACGTATTGGCCTCGGGGATTTGAGGTTAGCGCCTTGCCCGATTAACAGCGCTGAATATGGTTAACACATTTTTACATTCGAATGAATGCACTTGTGCATATAAAGTTTTGTTCACCATATTTGTTTGCCACTCTTGGCAGGGCGTGGCGTGCCTGTAAATAATGGTAGAAGCAAGGCAACACCCCGTGGACGGATGGTAACAAAAGCCTGTAGGCTAGCGGGCTAAACCGGCTGTATCATTGGTATAATCGCTTCCTTTGGGGTAAGAACATGCCAATTTTACTGACCAAATAAACTTGAAAAATTGGAAGCTAGATTATGAATTGGCGTGCTGCATTTTCCGGAATATTTTTTTTATTGACGATGTCGATTGGCGCTCAGGCCCAGTCCATAATCCTGGTTCAAGGTTATTTGGGCTCCGCAAATAGCTGGCGCGGCAGCGGTGTCACCGCGACATTGCAACAAGCTGGATGGGCCGATAGTGGACATATGCGTAGCGTGGCCCGCGGCGGCATATTGCATTATGGGCCGCGGCCGGCCGGCTCAAAACGCTTCTTTACAATTGATCTTGTGACCGAAGCGCCGATTGGCGCGCAATCAGCCCTGCTGACCCACTACATTGCTTTCGCGCGCCGTCTCTATCCCAAACAACCGATTATAATCATTGCCCATTCTGCTGGCGGCATTGTCGCACGCTATGCCATGGTCACAAATCGAACCCTAGCGGTCAGCGCCTTGATTACTATTGCCAGCCCGCATCTGGGCGCCCAGATTGCGCAATTGGGCTCGGCCATCGCCGACTCGCCGCTTGGTTGGGTTGCGCCGATGATGGGGGTGGGCACAATCAATCGCTCGCGCAAATTATATAGAGAATTATCGCCTGAACGGCCGGGTAATCTACTTGGCTGGCTAAACCGGCAGCCGCATCCGCCCGCACAATATATCTCTGTCATCCGCGTGAAAAATATACGCAATCCGGCGCAGGGCGATAATCTCGTGCATGGCTGGAGCCAGGATATGAACGCGGTTCCGGCCCTGCGCGGCAAAGCGCGCTCTTTGTTCTCTCCGGGCAATCACGATCTACATCCCTCAGATGGGCGCTTGCTGGCCAATATTCTGGCCAACGTTACTGCTGCGCCGCGGCGTTGAGCAGACAATAGACAAGGCGCGCCGCCCACTACGTATAGAATGTGCAGTGCATACTGCTTGGCGGCTGACCCGCGCTAGAGCGAGGTGCAGGCCGGAGTTTTTTGGTTCAACAAACGTCCAAAACCTGGACCGTTAAGTTGGATTATCGGGCACTAGCCGCAAGCGCTGCATCCGCCGCCATAAGGTCGTACGGTCGACCCCTAAATAGCGCGCTGCTTGAGATTTATTTCCCTTGGCAAGCGCCAGTGCTTTTTCAATCTCATGCTTGGCACTTTGATCGCTTGTCGTGCTGAGCTGACCGACACCCATATGTTGCGCGGTGGTCGTGCCGCCAAATCGCGCATTTCCCGCCGCCCGGATTTGGTCGGGCAGGCTTTCGGGCAGCACGGTTTTATCGACTGAGCATATAATGGCATGTTCCACGGCGTTTTCCAGCTCACGCACATTGCCCGGCCATTGGTAATTCATCATCAGCTGCATTGCTTCGGGCGAACAATTGATATCTCCTGGATAACCGCGCTGCTCCAGATTTTCGCAAAAATGCTTCAGCAACAGCGGAATATCGCCGGGGCGTTCGCGAATGGGCGGAATGAATAATGTAAAAACCGCCAGACGATAATAAAGATCAGCGCGAAAATCTCCCGCATCAACCATATCGCGCAGGCTCTTATTTGACGCGGTGATCAACCGGATGTTTACCTTGATCGTTTTATCCGACCCAACG
>JAJRRE010000165.1 GCA_024279745.1 Alphaproteobacteria bacterium | reverse complement strand
GCATCGCGCTCGAATGCCACAAAAAGCCCCTTGTCGATTTTCTGTGGCTTCAAGATAGCTTGCACGGAAGGATCGGAAGCATATGTCCTGACATCAATGAAAGAGCGTAGCGAAAATGGCTGGCACAGGGGGGCGCGAAACAAAGCAGCCACGCCAGGATTTTTCTGCGGCGTATCGTATTCTTCAAAATGTAATTCAGTAAGTTCTTTATCAAATCGAGCCAATTCATTTACGGATTCAGTGGCATCCGTCAGGTTCTGCAGCACATAGCCAACGCAAGAACCATCGAATACATCGCTAAGCTGCAATACGATATCGCGCCAAAGCTCCGCGTGTTCACTTGCTTCGTAAATCTGGGGGATAATTGCTTCAATATTTGGAGAGTTGGCCATCGACATGCCCACTGCATCGCCGCCTAGCTCAAAGGCTGATGCTTGTTAAATTATTTGCCAATATTCCGCTGCGTATTCGGCAATTGATCGGGTACCACTTGCCATCGCAATAAATTTGCCTGGTCAATAAAGTCAGATTAAGCTCAAGCCTAGTTCCGAAGCCGATCCAAAGCAACGCTTTCACCAGAACGGCGTTTAGTACTCTAAAGCGTTTCGCATATTATGCGCCTCGCTTTGAATCCTTTGGCTCACGGCTATTCCCTCACGTTGTTCAGGGCCTCCACCTGGGCGGCGCTCGCGCCGGGCCGCATTTGCGGCCTGCATATTGAATCCGATTGAATACGACATGCTTTAGGCGTTTATTACACTAAATGTCGGTTTCGAACTTACAAGCAAATCGACCACCGCGAAAATTGATCAACATTCACTCAAAACTGGAACCGGCATGTTCGACTATTCTCTCCTGCATTGGACTACTTTTTTAGTCGCGGCCATTTTGCTGAACCTGTCGCCGGGGCCGGACATAGCGTTCATTCTCGGTCAAACAGTTCGCGGGGGACGAGTAGCGGGTTTTGCCGCCATGTTCGGGATTTGGACCGGGGCCTTTGGCCATGTGCTGATGGCCGCCGCCGGCCTTTCAGCTATTTTGGTTACCTCGGCGCTGGCCTTCTCGATCGTGAAATGGACCGGTGCCGTTTATCTTGTTTGGCTTGGCGTCAAGGCGCTGCGATCAGATGGCGGCTCTTTCGTTGCGCAAAATATGGACAGCGCCACAAAATTCTCTGTCATCTATCGCCAGGGCGCGCTGGTTGGCTTGGCTAACCCCAAGGTTGCCATTTTCTTCCTGGCCTTCTTGCCGCAATTTGTCGTTCCCGGCGCCGGCCCATTCTGGGCACAGCTGTTTTTGCACGGCGTGCTTATTATTGTCGTGGCAGCTTTCATTGAGCCGCCACTAGTAATTGCCGGCGAAAAACTGACGATCAAACTGCGTGCCAATGAGCGCATCGGCCTCTGGCTTGATCGCTCTTTGGGTGCCATCTTTATCGCCCTTGGGATTAGGCTCGCCGTGGAACAACGATAGAGTTCAAAGTCGGCAATCGTCAACATCAGCGCATGCAGCAAACAAAAACCAAAAAAACCGACAAAGCAGCTTGTAGCGCTTCATCGGTTTTTAAATTTTTCAACTCAGTCCGCTGGGACTACTTCACTGCACCGCCCTATCACCAGACAGCGACTGCAGAACGAAGCCGTACCCCGATGCGGCTTTAAGTGCGATCAGCTGCAAAATTAGCGACAGCAACACCGCCCAAAGACAGATCCATTGGAATAGATTCGCGAACTCGCGGTGCCTGGACAACGGCCCAGGCGTTTTTATCGGCAAATAAGGCCTGTAAGACATTGGCGTTTAAGCGATGCCCGCCGCGAACCGAGCGGTATGCTCCAAGCAAGGGAGCGCCGGCCAGTGACAGATCACCAATCGCATCGAGCATTTTATGGCGCACGAACTCGGTCTTATAACGAAGACCCTCAGGGTTCATGATGCGGCCATCGCCGATGGCAACCGTATTGTCCAGCTTGGCACCCAAAGCCAATCCGGCTTTCCAGAGCTTCTCAACATCGGACATAAAGCCGAATGTGCGGGCGCGGGAGATTTCCTTGCGGAAGATTTCCGGGCTCATCTCAAAGCTCAAACGCTGGCGACCGATGACCGGTGTATCGAAATCAATCTCAACGTCGAGGTGGAAGCCCGAATGAGGAATGATCTCGCCCCAGCAATCCCCATCCTGCACACGGATAGGTTTGAGAACTTTAATATATTTGCGTGGTGCGGAGAGTTTGCGGATACCGACTTCATCAATGGCAGCAACGAATGCTGCAGCGGACCCGTCCATTATAGGAATTTCTTTGCAGTCAATTTCAATCAGACAATTGTCGATTGAAAGCCCGCGCAATGCGGATAGTAGATGTTCAACTGTGCCGATCGTTACGCCATTGTCATCGCCGATGACGGTACAAAGCGTAAGATTTTTAACGTAACGAACATCCGCTGGAATTTCCGCAATCACCCTGTCACGTTTGGTGACGATGAAGCGAAGCCCAGCATTAGATTCTGCCGGATGGAGCACCAAAGATGCTGGTGCTCCACTGTGGACCCCCGTCCCCGTCAGAATTATTTCGCGGCGTATGGTAGTTTGCCGCGCCCCAATAAATCGATTCGACATTGTTTGCGCCGTCCCTCGATCCCCAAATACAGCCTTGGACCCAATTTCTTCGTGATTCACGTTAACAAAGTGTGACCGTCACGATTTGAGTACCCAAAGCCCCCCGAAACCTATTGCACTGTTTGCTTCTATTTGTGATCGAAACCCTATTTGCTTTGGTATTAAAACCATTACGAAACAGTGTTTTCAATCCGAGACAGTTAATTCATGCCCTGAAGCAAATTCAGATGCTTTGGTTTGTTGATGAGAAGTTACGACGATTGGCCCCTGCTGTACAAATCACGCTTTTTTACATTGTGTTACTAAAAAACCGAGCATTGTTGCAATACCAAACTAACAAGCTGTTTTTAATAGCATAATCTTGCACGGCTAGCGCTTGCCTTGATCGAAAAACAGCGGCAATTCAGGATTTTGCCGGGCGCGATTATCTTCCTGAAGGCTTGATTGTGTTGAATTTAGCTCTGGCTGATTCGAATCACTTGCCGCCTGTTGCCCTGCTCCAGAGCCAGCTGACCGGGCAGAATTAACAGAATTGTCGCTTGGCGTCCGCGTCCCTGTCTTTGGCTGTTGACTGACCGGACCAGGGTTCGATGAACGTCGTCCAGTTAACCGTTCGAAAAAACCGACTTTTTTTGCCGGAGAGCCAGCTGCGCTCGATCTTGTGGGCACAGATGCGGCTGAATTGGTGGCGGTGGCCGATGATTTGGCGTGATAATCACGTTGACCGACCAGCGGAAAATCTTCCACCACGGGCATTTTGCGAACCGGTACGCCAAGGCTTTGCGGTGGCGCAGGCGCAAAATGTGAGCTCGTCTGCTGTGCGCCGCCGGCAATAGT
>JAJRRE010000010.1 GCA_024279745.1 Alphaproteobacteria bacterium | reverse complement strand
TGTGATCACCGCCGATATCCCGCTGGCGGATCGCTGTCTCAAAGCGCGCGCCGTTGTTATCGCACCAAACGGCAAACTATTCACTGATAATTCCATTGGCGCGGCGTTGGCGGTGCGGGCGATCAAGGAAGATCTGCGCGCCGGCGGCGATGTGACGGGCGGGCCGCCGCCGTTTCAGCGCCAGGACCGCTCGCGGTTTTTGCAAAGCCTCGATCAGGCGCTGGTTAAATTGCAGCGCGGGTAGTCAAAGCCATATGGCTGAGGGCTGTCGGTTGCGGGCTGTGACGCTGCGGCCAAACCTTTGCACCAACCTTGGCGCCAAGTCTGTGTACCAGAGTTTACTCGCAGACAGCGCGGTACAATTGCTATTTACACCTCAGAAACTAAAATTCAGCCACAACAAATATCCCGCTAATACAATAAAAATGTTGATAAATGTCTGAATTGAAGTCAGTCTAACGGACATTCTTCTTTGAGAGTAACAATTTTCTTTGAAATGAGCAGGGCAAGTCCTCATGAGCGATCACTCAGTCAAACATTTGATCATTGGCGGCGGCATTATCGGCTGTTCCATCGCCTATCATCTTGCGCGCATGGGCGAAAAAGATGTGGTTCTGCTGGAGAAATCTGCGCTGACCGAAGGCGCGACCTGGCATGCGGCCGGGCTGGTCGGGCAATTGCGTTCCTCGCGTAACACCACCCGCATGTTGCAAAAATCCGTGGCGCTGTATGACCGGATTGAAGCTGAGACCGGTATGTCGATCGACTGGAAGAAGGTTGGCTCGCTGCGGTTGGCGGCGTCAAAAGACCGGATGCTGGAGGCCAAACGGCTGGCGACCATGGCGCGCAGTTTTGGTTTGGAAATGCAGCTGATCACACCGGCCGAGGCCAAAGCGCTGTTTCCTTATATCGACGAGAGGGGGCTGGAAGGCGCCGCGTTCATCCCCTCCGATGGTCATGTCGATCCTGCCAGCCTGTGCCAGGCGATTGCGGCAGGTGCGCGCAAGCATGGCGCGGTGATCAAGCAGGGCGTCAAGGTTGAGGATTTTGAAGTAAAGGGCGGGCGGATAGCTAAGGCGTTGACAACTGACGGGGTTTATGAGGCGGATAGTTTTGTCCTGGCTACCGGCATGTGGAGCCGCGAGATCAGCCGCAAACTGGGCCTCGCCGTTCCCGCCTGCGCGGTTGAGCATCAATATATCGTCACCGAGCCGATCCCGGATTTTCCCAAGGATCTGCCGACGCTGCGCGACCCGGACCGGCTGGTTTATTATAAGCCCGATGCGGGCGGGCGGCTGGTCATCGGCGGTTATGAGGATAACACATTGCCGTTTGGTGATGATGGTATTCCTGGCGAATTTGCGCGCCAGTTGTTGCCGGAAAATCTCGACCGCTTTGCGCCGCTTGCCGAATGTGCAGCGAAGGTGACGCCGATTGTTAATGAGGTTGGCATCAGGACGGTGATCAATGGTCCGATCCCTTATTCGGCAGATGGTGATTTTGTCATGGGGCGCCCGGCGGGCTTTGATAATCTCATGGTCGCCACCGGCTTTCTTTACGGCATAGCGGCTGGCGGCGGTGCCGGTGAAATGATTGCTGAATGGATCGTGGACGGCGAGCCGTCGCTTGATTTATGGCCGCTCGATATTCGCCGCTTTGGCCCCCATCACGCGACTAAGACGTTTATGTATCCGCGCGCCGTGGAGCATTATGAGCATCATTATAAGCTGCGCTATCCTGGAACAGAATCGCAAGTGGCGCGCGGCATTCGGCAAAGCCCGCTCTATCAACGCCTGAAATCCGCCGGCGCTGTCTATGGCTCGAAAAACGGCTGGGAGCGGCCGTTGTGGTTTGCCCCTGACGGCGTCGAGCCGGTTGATCAACTCGATTATCTCAAACCCGGTTGGAAACAATATGCCGCCAGGGAACATCACGCTGTGCGCGGCGGCGTGGTGCTGATCGACCAGTCAAGTTTTTCCAAGTTTGAGTTGATCGGGCCCGGCGCCTGTGCGGCGCTGCAAGGAATGGCGGTATCAAATATGGATAAGCCGATTGGCGCGGTCATTTATACGCAGCTTTGCAACGCGCGCGGCGGTATTGAAGCGGATCTGACCATCACGCGGCTGGGCGCGGATCACTATTATATCGTCACCGGCTCAGGCTTTGGCGTGCATGATAGCGACTGGATCAGGCGCAATCTGCCTGACGGGGACGCGCTGCATCTTATTGAAGTGACGTCGGCACGCGCGGTGATTAATTTATGCGGTCCCAAGGCGCGCGACGTGCTGGCAGCGGTCTGCGAAGAAGACGTCTCAAACGCCGCGTTTCCCTTTGCGACGGCGCAAGACATCACCATAGGCGCGGCGCCGGTGCGTGCGGTGCGCATTGGTTATGTCGGCGAGCTGGGCTGGGAGCTGCACATCCCAACCGAATATGCGCCCCACGTCTATGATCAGCTATGGCAGGCGGGGCAGCAAAGCGGCATCTGCAACATGGGCTACCGGGCAATTGAAACGGCGCGGCTGGAAAAAGGGTATCTCTATTGGAGCGGCGATATCACGCCCGACTACACGCCGATTGAAGCGGGGCTTGGTTTTCGCGTGCATCTGAAATCGAAGGGCGATTTTATTGGCCGCGATGTGTTGGCCGCGCAAAAGAAAGATGGGGCGCCGCGCCGCCTGTGCACGTTTATTTCCGATGACAATTTGCCGGTGTTTGGCGGCGAAACAATATTACATGACGGCGAGACCGTGTCGCTGGCGACAAGCGCCGGCTATGGTCCGACATGCGAACAAACTATAATTTATGGCTATCTGCCGCGCGCGCTTGTGAAGGAAACAGAGTTCGAGCTGGAGGCTTTTTCCAAGCGCTATAAAATAACCCGGATTGACGGCGTGGTATATGATGCAAAGAATGAGCGGCTGAAAGCGTAGAAGTGCGGCAGGGAAGGGGAGAAAGCATAATGAGTGATTTAACAGATCAGGTGCATGGCGCGTTGGAGACGTCGCAAAAATTCACCGGGCTGGAGCGCGGCGATTATGAAGCGTCCCGGCTGGGCGGGCTGACCAATCTGGTTTTCCGGCTTGAGCCCAAAACCGATAAAGCGCGCGCCGCCATGAGCGGCAACCTCATCGTGCGCGTGCCCGGCGAGGGGACCAGCGAATATATCGACCGGGCAGTCGAATCTCACAATGCGCAAGTCGCCGCTGATATCGGCGTGTCGGCACCGGTGATTTATTCGAACCCCAGAACCGGCCTGATGATAGCGCGCTGTATTGATAACATTGCAACCATGACGCCGGATCTGTTCAAATCACGCGCCGGCAGTCCGGGCCGGGCAGGTGCTGCTTTCGCTAAACTGCATGGCAGCGGCAAAGAGTTTCAGTTTCGCTTTGAGCTGTTCGCCATGATTGAAGATTATCTCAATGTGCTGTCAACGAAGACAATAGATATGCCCGACGGATATGGCCAAGTGGTTGAGGCGGCCGCGCCGGTCAAAGCTGCGTTGGCGGCTAATCCGGGCAAACTGGCACCGTGTCATTGCGATCCCCTTTGTGAAAATTTTCTCGATGACGGCACTAAAATGTGGATTGTCGATTGGGAATATTCGGGCATGAATGATCCGCTCTGGGATTTGGGCGATCTCAGCGTCGAGGGCGGCTTTGACGAGGCGCAGGATCGCGAATTGCTGCAAGCCTATTGCGGCGGCGCGCCGGACGCTGAGACCATCGCGCGCATGATGATCTACAAGGCGATGTGTGATCTGCTTTGGACATTATGGGGGCTGATCCAGCACGCCAACAACAATCCGGCGGAAGATTTCTGGGCCTATTCAATTGGCCGGTTTGAGCGCTGCAAAGCCCTGATGAATGACCCACGCTTTGCCGGTTATGTTAAGGCGATTGCCAAGGCGTGAACGGCTGAGCGACCCACCATAAGATCGCCAATCGGTTCAGTGCTGATACGGTCGGAAACGGCCTATTTCCCGGCAAGCCGCAGATCGATATTGTTCACACGCAGCATGGCCATGATGTCGTCGCCCGGTGTTTTGTCGGTAACCAAAAGATCGAATGATTTAGGGTCATCCACTACAATGGGAGCGCGCCGATCGAACTTGTCGCTGTCGGCGGCAATGATGCAGGTTTTGGCACGGGCCATGACTTCGCGGGCAAAATCGGCTTCTTCAATATCGTGCAGCATAAAACCATCAACAGCGTGAATGCCGCCAACCGATAACACGGCATATTGCACGTTGAACTTGCGCACGAAATTTGCCGCTTCCAGACCGAAGGCGCCGCCGTCATGGGCGCGCAATTCGCCGCCGGCTAAAAAGATGCGGTTATTGTTGCGGGTCGCAAGTGTGTGCGCGACGGAAATCGAATTGGTCACAATGAACAGGTTTTTGTGCTTCAGCAGCGCCTTGGCGATATAGGCGGTGGTCGAGCCAATGTCGAGAAACAGGCTGTCGCCGTCCTGGATGAGATCAGCAAGACTGGCGGCGATCAACTGCTTGGCAAGGGGGTTGACCTGCATGCGCCGTTGAAAGCTTTCCTCGTCCTGGCTTTCGACCAGATGAACGCCGCCATGCACTTTGCGCACATAGCCGTCCTTTTCCAGCGATTTGATATTGCGGCGGATGGTTTCTTCAGTGACGCCAAGCCGGTCCGATAGAAAACTAATTCGGCAGGTCCCCCCGGCAAGCTGGATCTGCTCCAAAATTTCGCGGGCGCGGTGATTGGTGTGCTGACCGGCAGCGGCGCCAGGGTTTGTCATAAGGGGCTTTGTCATTGAGTTGGTCACGCCTGTTCCTATCCAGTTAAGGCAAACTAATTCGCATTTGCAAAAGGAAGTAGGGGAAAATACCAGCTTTTTTGTGGCATTCAACAAAAACACAGGTTGAGATTGTATTTTGTGGTATTGTTTGACAAAGAGCGGAGACTGTCTGAAGCTGGCGATCAAAGGTCTTGAACCAATGAGGCCGGGAAATCAGCGTTGGGGTTCGTGGTCTTTGAGGTCTTCGTGGTCTTGAGGGGGGCTCGGCGACCTGGGCCGTTTGACGCCGTACAATTTTGCGAAAAACCGGTAGAGGTTTGAAAACATGGGAGAAACAAAAAATGAGAAAAGTCATTGGCGCCGCAACTTTGAGCGTCTTGTTGGGGCTGGCAGGAGCGACATCCGCTTTAGCTGAAGCAGAATCGAAAGACCCGATCAAACTAACATTGCACGACTGGACCGGCCAGTTATTGACCACCAACATCATGGCACAGGTTCTTACCAAGGCCGGCTATAATACCAAGCTGGTGCAGGCCGATTACATTGCGCAGTTTGCCGGATTGAAGACGGGCGATCTGCATCTGGCGATGGAGATCTGGGAGACGACGGGCCGCGAGGCGATGGATAAGGCGACGAAGACCGGCAAGGTGGAAAATCTCGGTGAGACAGGGATGCAGGCAATCGAGGAATGGTGGTATCCCGCTTATATGAAAGAAAAATGCCCCGGCCTGCCCGATTGGAATGCGCTCAACAAATGCGCCAAGATTTTTTCAACCGCAGAGACGGCACCCAAGGGGCGCTATCTGGGTGGCCCGGTCACCTGGGGCGGCTTCGATGATGAGCGGGTTGAGGCGCTGGGGATGGATTTTGAAGTCGTTCATGCGGGAACCGATGCAGCACTGTTCGCGGAACTGGAATCTGCCTATCAGCGCAAGGCCCCGATTGTGTTGTGGGTCTATGCGCCGCATTGGGCGCCGAGCAAATATAAAGGCGAGTTCGTGAAATTCCCTGCCTACACCAAGGAATGTTATTCCGATCCGGCCTGGGGTTCGAACAAATCCGCCAAGCATGATTGCGGCAAGCCACGCGGACCGATCTGGAAAGTGGCCTGGGCTGGGCTGAAGAAAAAATGGCCGGGCGCTCACAAGATTATTCAAAACTTCAAATTGAGCAATGACGAGATGGGCAAGATGGTCGCCGACGTGGACCTGAAAAAGCAAAAGCTTGGCGACGTTGTGGCGGCGTGGATGGGAGCTAACGGTTCGCGCTGGCAAGCCTGGATTAAATAGCGTGTTCAAATAGTCGTTTTTTTAATTCCCCTCTTCTTCGCTCCTTCCAGTCACAGGCGGCGGCCTGTGTAAGAAGAAGAGGGGGAGCCTGGCAAGGCTGAGCCTTTCAAAGAGCAGTTTAGTCTATGGCAAGTTAACGCCCAGGCCAGTTGAGCGCCGGTAAGTCACTAGCAATTGGCACTGACCACAGTCCGGCACTGACCCTGGAATTGATACGAACAGGCAAAACGAGGCGTGACGTTTCATGAGTGCAGCAGCAAAGCTCGTTTGCCGTAATTTATGGAAGCTTTATGGTGATGGCGCCGAGCAGTTCTTGACCGGGCGTGAGAGGCCACCGACGCAGGATGAGCTG
>JAJRRE010000164.1 GCA_024279745.1 Alphaproteobacteria bacterium | reverse complement strand
TGGTTGCATATTGCGCCAGAACAGCTTGCGGAATTTTGATTTCTCGCTCTGCCTTAATAGTGATGTCTGTGAAGCCGCTATCGGCGATTATACTCAGATAATCTGATTTCGGCACAGCGCCGGAAACGCAGCCGACATAAAGTTCGGCTATCTTGGCGGTCCAGTCTGGCAGAACCTGGGAAGATACAACATCTGAGATGCAAAAATGGCCGCCGGGCTTTAAGATACGATAGATTTCGTTGAAAGCGCGGCGCTTATCGGGAACCAGATTGAGCACGCAATTTGAAATTGCAACATCGGCGCTGCTTGCGTCTATCGGCAGGTTCTCGATCTCGCCGAGCCGAAACTCGACATTGTCATAGCCCTGGGCGGCAGCATTTGCCCTTGCCTTAGAGATCATCTGCGCCGTCATATCAACGCCGATCACCCGTCCTGTTGCGCCGATTTCGCGCCGGGCGATAAACGCATCCAGCCCAGCGCCCGAGCCCAGATCAACCACCACATGCGCAGGTTTCAGCCCGGCATGATCGACGGGAAGACCGCAGCCCAATCCCATGTCCGCATCGGCAAAATAACCCTCTACAGCGTCATAGGCATCGCCGATCATTGAAATTCCGCCCGATTTACCATCGGTGTTTTGGTCATCGACCGTGCAGCAGTCTGTCGAGCAGCAGCCTTTATCGGTACTCGATCCAGACGTGGAGACGGCGATTTTGGCGTATTTTTCGCGCACGATGTCACGAATGTCCTGATCGGATTGCGGGCCTGATTGAGTGTTGGATGTGGTCATAAGAGGGCTCCATAAGTTGTGACGGAAGGTGGAAAGGAGAGAAGAAGAGAAGAAGAGAAGGAGAGAAGGAGAGAAGGAGGGAAGGTAAACTGCAAATTTCAACAACAAGACTGAAGGTCTCCAAATAGTTCATCGATCCGCTCGCGCAGACGCGCCATTGCTGCTGCATCAATGCAGTAACAAGATTTGGGGCCGTCAATGGTTCCGCTGATCAGCCCGGCCTCTTTCAAAACTTTCAGATGTTGCGACACGGTCGCCTGCGACAACGGCATCAGCGTTACCAGTTCGCCGCAGATACAACTCTTGCGCTCGGCCAAATGACGCAATATGGCCAAGCGGGCGGGATGGGCGAGGGCTTTGCAGGCCAGCGCCAAAACTTCATATTGTTCAAGATCGTTCTGTGTTTTCATTTCTTAATCGTATATCGTCGATTAACGATTAGTCAAGTGTTGTTTTACAATCAGTTTCTGAGACCAGGTCTCAGCGACGTCTGACGCGAGGTTGAAAGATCTGCTCCCGAGCAGAGGAGGCACGGCGCCGATGGCGGGCTAAACACACGGTTTCGCAAGCGCGATCTTGACAGAGCGGCGATTGGCGTGGCTTAAGCCGACTATCACAAAGAATTCGCAGAAAATCAGGAGTGTTCGCGCATGACTTGCGCCCTATTATTTCCCGGTCAAGGCAGCCAAAGCGTTGGCATGGGCAAGGAGCTGGCCGACAATTTTGGCTCGGCAAAGGCCGTCTTTGATGAAGTGGACGAGGCGCTGGGCGTGAAGCTCACCCAGATCATGTGGGAGGGGCCAAAAGAGACACTGACCCTGACTGAAAATGCGCAGCCGGCACTGATGGCGGTTTCAATGGCTGTCATGAAAGTGCTGCAAGCGGAAAAAGGCTTCAAGCTGGCCGAGCAGGCAAAATTTGTGGCCGGCCATTCTTTAGGGGAATATTCGGCTCTGGCGGCTGCCGGGGCGCTGAGTTTAGCCGATACGGCAAGGCTATTACAGATCCGCGGGCGCGCCATGCAGGCGGCGGTACCGGTCGGGCAGGGTGCCATGACAGCATTGCTCGGCGTAGGCATAGATGTCGGGCGCAAGGTGGCAGCTGAGGCCGCAGCAGACGGCGAGCCATGCGAGGTGGCCAATGATAATGAAGCACGCCAGGTGGTGCTCTCCGGTGCCAAAGCGGCTATTGAGCGGGCTATGAAGCTGGGGGCGGATCATGGGGTGCGCCGGGCCTTGCCGTTGCCGGTCAGTGCGCCGTTTCACTGCTCAATGATGCAGCCGGCCGCCGATGCCATGGCCGAAGCTCTAGGCAATGTCACAATATCAAAGCCCGTCGTCCCGTTAGTCGCGAATGTGCTGGCCAGCGCCATAGATGATCCAACTGAGATCGCGCAAAAATTGGTAAGCCAAGTCACTGGTACGGTGCGTTGGCGCGAATCGATGAGCTACATGATTAGCGAGGGCGTTACGTCTTACTATGAGATCGGCGCTGGGAAAGTTTTGACAGGTCTGGTCGGGCGCGCTGATAAGAGCCTGAGCGCTCAAACTGTGGGCGATAGCGCAGCAATTGATTCAATGATGAGTGCGGTTCGCACCTGAATAGTCGGGAGATATAACTAAGTGTTTGATTTAACGGGTAAAGGCGCTGTTGTCACCGGCGCAACGGGCGGCATTGGTGGCGCTATCGCCAAAGCTTTGCATGGAGCGGGCGCTAATGTAGCGATCTCCGGCACACGGGCTGAAAAGCTGAGCGAATTGGCGGCGGAGTTGGGCAGCGAGCGGGTGCATATTTTGCCGTGTAATCTGTCGGATCGCGATGCCATCAAGCAATTGGCCAAGGATGCCGAAGAAAAAGTCGGCACGCTCGATATTGTCGTCAATAATGCCGGCCTGACCAAAGATAATCTGTTCATGCGCATGACCGACGACGAATGGGATCAGGTGATGGCCGTTGATCTGACCGCCGCCTTCGTGCTGAGCCGCGCGGCGGTCCGCAATATGATGCGTCGCCGTTCTGGCCGGATTATCAACATCACATCGGTTAGCGGCGTCATCGGCAATCCTGGCCAGGCAAACTATGCCGCCGCCAAGGCCGGTATGATCGGCATGACCAAATCCCTGGCCCGCGAAGTTGCCACGCGCGGCATCACGGCAAATTGTATCGCACCAGGGTTTATCACGACACCGATGACTGAAAACTTGGGCGATAAAATCTTGACAGAAGCCAAGAAATATATCCCCACAGGAACCTTTGGCACGCCTGAAGACATAGCCGTAGCAGCACTTTATCTGGCCAGTTCAGAGGCCAATTATATGACCGGACAAACGCTCCATATTAATGGCGGAATGGCTATGCTATAATTGGTGCTCTAGGCTTATGGCGCCCGATTTGGAGTATAAATCCAATTGAGCGGGGCATAACCGCAAAATACCGCACACCTGCGCGCTTGCGAAGCAGGGCATTTGCTAGTCAAAGGTAAATAAGTGTGATACCGAGCGGCCATACACCAGAGATTTACTGGGGAAAGCGCGGGCCGCTACGGGGGCAAGTTGATGTCCTTTGGCGAGAAATCTGGTAGATGCGCATGGCAAGTTATGGCCAAGACCTGATGGAGCCGGCTTTGATGGCGTCCAGGTTTAATGAGCCGGGTTCTGTGATGCCAGGGAAGCTGGGTCATGGTATTTGGGTCAAAGCGACCATATGTATAAGATCAACTATAAGA
>JAJRRE010000163.1 GCA_024279745.1 Alphaproteobacteria bacterium | reverse complement strand
TCGGCAAATTGGCGAAATAAACGCGCGCCTTTGTTAACAACCTGATCAAGCGCGGGCGCTTCCAGGGCCTGTGCTACATCGTCGGTGCCCGCCATCGGCCGCAGCATGTTCCCACCCATACCGCCAAACACGCAAGAGCGCACCAAAGCCGGCTCGGCAACCGCCAGAAAAGCACTGATCCGGGCGCCCATCGAATAGCCCATCACATGGCACTGCGCGATGTCCAGATGCTGCAGCAAACGCCGGGCGTCCTGTGCCATCAGCGGCGCGCCATAGTCGGCCAGCTGATAAAGTTTTTCACTCATTCCATGGCCGCGATTATCAAAGGCGATTACCCGGTAGCCCGCTTCATTCAGTATCTTGCCCCATCCCGGCCCGCTCCAATTCATCGCAATATTGGAGGCAAATCCGTGGATCAACAGGATCGGCTCTCCCGCGCCCTCGTCGATATAGGCCAAACGAACGCCGTCTGAGTTGAATTCTGGCACATTATGCTCCTTGCATTGATCCTCTTGACTGCCATCGCCAGTGCCATCGCCAATGCCATCGCCATCGCCACCCCAACAGCAGACTAAAACGCCCGGCAATCCCAAATGAGCCTTCTATAAACAGGCCCTCTTTCATTTCCTGGCGCCGGGCGGTATGGTCCCGATCATAAAATTCAACACACCATCAATGAGCAGCCCCGGCGGGCTAATTGGCGGCGTACCTGTAACAGGGCTGACTGAAGCTGATCAAGGTCTGAAAGGCGAACTTATGGCTGTTTCTACGGTTCCGCAATTGTGCAATGATGTCGGCGTGGAGAAAATCCATATCGGGGTCAGGGAATTCAAATGCATGGGCGCCAGTCCGCCGCATGACCATCCGCATATATTCCTGGATATGGGCGGCGACAATCAGATCATCTGCCCCTATTGCTCGACTTTATATGTCCACGACGCCCGTTTGGCCGCAGATCAAACAGATCCCCCGAACGCGGTCCATCATGAGCAGGCGCAGCCGGTTTGAGCACCACTCTATAATCTGGGTGGCGTTCGATAAAAGCAAACTGGCGGAGCTAAAGCTGTAGTTAAATATGGCAAGTGGATCGTTACAAAAACCAATATTGATCGCCGGCGGCGGTATTGGCGGCCTGAGTACAGCGATTGCTCTGGCACGCCATGGTATTGCAACACGCATACTGGAAGCGCGCGAAACGTTCAGTGAAGCTGGCGCCGGCATCCAGATCGGGCCCAATGGCACCCATGTGCTCAAAGAGCTGGGGGTAGCCGACCAGCTGCGCCCGTTAGCGGGCAGTCCGAGCGCGATTAATGTCATGAACGCCCGTGAGGGGACGCGCCTGACCACATTGCCGCTCGGCAACTGGATTGAAGAGCGTCACGGCGGCCCCTATTGGGTTTTGCATCGGCGCGATTTACATGCCGCATTACTCAAAGCCGCTACCGCTTGTGAGCACATAGAAATTACAACGCGGTTCGAAGTTCGCGATGTCAAGGATGACGGCGATGGTGTGCATGTTGGTAATGCCCAGGGCGTGCAAATATCGGGTGCAGGATTGATCGGTGCTGATGGCATCTGGTCGCGCATAAGACAATGCGTTTTTGATGCCCCTCCGTTGCAGCCCAGCGGCAAACTAGCGGCGCGCGCTGTTATGCCTGGCCAGGACATCGACACGCTATTCAGCGGCAATAAAATCGGCGTGTGGTTGTCGCCTAACTCTCATATCGTGCATTACCCGGTGCGCGGCGGACGCGACATCGCCGTTGTTCTGATTGTCCCCGACACCGGCCATCAGCCGAACGGCGCGGGCTTTAATGCCAATTGGAATACACCGCGCGGCGCTGACCAGCTGTTGCGGCGATTGGGGCCCGTCGCCCCGCAATTGATCGACTTTCTTCAAATCGTGCCGTCCTGGCGCAGTTGGACATTATATGATCCTCCGGTCCTGTCCGATTGGTCGAAGGGCCGCGTCACACTGCTGGGCGATGCGGCGCATCCGATGCTGCCGTTTCTCGCCCAGGGCGCGGTGATGGCGTTAGAGGACGCGGTGGTGATAGCTAACCTCATTGCGCAAGAACCGGCGAACCTGCCGGACGCCTTTCACAAATTTGCCGCCATGCGGGTTAAGCGAACCAGCCGTGTTCAGGCAGAATCGCGCCGCAATGGGCAAATTTATCATCTCGGCCCCCTGCCGGCGCAAGCACGCAATTTGACGATGAAAGTCATCCCCCCCCGGCGTCTCATGCATCGTTATGACTGGCTCTATGGATGGCGCGAGCGAGGTGACTATGAAAGATCTTCTTGAGTGAACACACCTTGTGGCGCAAAAGGGAAACCAAAAAACTTTCTGACCACCATTGGCGATCAATTGCCGATCAATTGCGCCAAAATCCGGGCCACAACACAACAATCACGGTGAACAATTCCAGCCGTCCCAGCATCATGGCAAAAGACAAGATCCACTTGGCCGACGCGGGCAGTGTGGCGAACGTTCCCGACGGTCCGACAATCGGCCCCAGCCCCGGCCCGACATTGGAAATTGCCGTGGCGCTCGATGAAATCGCGGTGACGAAATCCAGACCAATACTGGTCAAAGCCAAGGTGATAAACCCGACCGACGCCAAATAAATGGCGAGAAAAGCCAGCACCGAAAACGGTACATCGGGCGGCAGCCGCCTGCCGTTAAATGTCGGCACAACGACGCGGTTGGGCGATACCAGATTGATCAAATGCGTGCGCCCGATCAACCAACCGACTTGAAAGCGATAAATCTTGATGCCGCCTGTCGTCGAGCCGGCACAACCGCCGATAAAGGTGAGCATTAAGAAGAACCCGAGCGAACCAACGCCCCAGCTGCCATAATCTTCGGCGGCATAGCCGGTTCCGGTGATGATGGAGACCACATGAAAGATTGACGCGCGCAGGCTATCGAGAAAATTTCTGTTCTGCTCATGGGCCAGCCATAGGGCCATGGTGACACCAACGAAGGCAACAAATTGCAAGAACACAAGCGCCTGCGGGTCGCGGCGAAACGCACCAAAGTCGCCGCGCAAGAACTGAATATACAGCACGAATGGTAATGAGCCACTGAGCATGAAAACAACCGCCGTCCATTCAATCGCGGGCGAATTAAAAAACGCCATTGAATCGTCATGGGTTGAAAACCCCGCCGTTGAGACCGTGGTCATGGCATGGCAGATGGCGTCGAACGCGCTCATCCCCAATGATGCATAAACGGCGGCGCATAAAGCTGTCAGGCCGAAATAGATCCACGAAATAAACAAGATCAATTCAAAGGAGCGCGACACGATCTTTTCTGTTTGCGCCGAGTTTTCCTTTTGAAACAGCTGCATTCCGCCAACCCTGAGGAAAGGCAGCAATATGATGGCCATCAAGACAATGCCGACGCCGCCGATCCATTGCAAGATGCTGCGCCATAATAGAACGCCGCGCGGCAGGCCATCGAGCTGCGTTAAAACAGTGGCGCCGGTTGTTGTCATGCCGGACATGGATTCAAAAAAGGCGTCCGTATAACTCAGGCCCAGACCAATAAACGGCGTCGCGGCAAAGGCCGGCAAGGCAATCCAGCTGCCGACGGTTAGAATGAACGCCTGGCGCACATTTATATCGACCTTGCCGCCTTCATGCGACACGGCCAGCAATATCCCACCGAAGAAATATGTCAGCATCGCCGCGCCCAAGAACGTGCGCCAATCGTCATTTGCATCATAAAGGTCCATGGCCACCGGCAGCAGCATGGCACTGGCCAGCAGGAACAGCAGCAGGCCAATAACATAGGCGATCGGTCGCAATTGGATCATCGGGCGCCCTCCATAGGAGGACCTGTCCGCCGCCGCGTTGCCGGTCTTGCGCCATGACAGCACTGGTCACACTGGTCACACTGGTCACACTGTCCGCACTGGCCGCGCAGGCCGCGAACGCTATAATTGTGGGCGTTGCAATCGCGGACGGCATAATTTTGGCCAAAGTGTTCCGGCCGCAAGCGGCCTACGGTATCGTTTGCTGTTTCCTTCATGAGCGCCAAAACTCCGGCCGCAACAACACCAGCACGGTAAACAATTCCAGACGGCCAAGCATCATGGCAAAAGCCAACACCCATTTGGCCCCGCTCGGTAAAGCTTCAAAATTTCCCGCTGGTCCGACAATCGCGCCAAGCCCCGGACCGACATTTGAAATTGTGGTCGCGGCCGATGATAATGCCGTCACCATGTCGAGCCCCATAGACGATAGCGCGGCGGCAATAATGCCGGTTACGCCCATATAAATAACCAAAAAGGCAACCACTGAAAACGGCACATCGGCAGGCAGGCGCCGACCATTGTAATTCAGCGGGATAACCCGGCGCGGGCTAATCAATTGCAGAATATGGCGCCGCGTTATGACACCCGCAATTTGCAGCCGGTATATTTTTAGCCCGCCGGAAGTTGAGCCCGCGCAACCGCCGATGAATGTCAGAATAAAGAAACAGCCAACGGCAAAGGGGCCCCAGAGCTGATAATCGGTTGTTGAAAAACCGGTCGTGGTGACGATTGACACCACATGAAACGCCATCTGGCGCAATGATGTTTCAAAGGGTTGATCGCGCACGCCGGAAAGCCAGATGCTAAGCAGAAGAACGACACCCAGAACGAACATCAATAATCCGCGCACCTGCTCATCGCGCCATGGTGCCGCGCGGTCTCCCCGGATGATTTTTATAAACATCACAAATGGCAAGGCGCCAAGCAACATAAAACCAATTGTCACCCACTCCAATGCCGGCGATTTATAAAAACCAATGCTCTCATCATGGGTAGAAAAACCACCGGTCGCCAAAGTCGACATGGCATGACAAATGGCGTCGAATAAACCCATCCCGAGCAGCACATAGGCAATGGTGCAAATAAGCGTGAACAGAAAATATATACCAATGGTCGCGACAACCAATTCAATCGCGCGGGGGAGTAGTTTCTCCGATCTGTCGGAGCTTTCCGAATGGAACAATTGCATCCCGCCGACGCGCAGGAACGGCATAATGATCATTGCCATCATAATAATGCCGACGCCGCCGATCCAGTTCAGCAAGGCGCGCCACAGCAGAATCCCGCGCGGCAGTTTATCCAGGTCAACAAGAATTGTGGCGCCGGTGGTGGTGATGCCCGACATGGCCTCAAAAAACCCGTCGGTATAGTCCCGGCCCAGCCCGACAAAGGGAATGGCGGCAAAGGCTGAAATCGTGATCCAGCTCGCGGTCGTCAGGGTGAAGCCTTCCTTCAGGCCCAGGCGCACCGGCTGTTCGTCATAATTCATCAGCAAGAGTAACCCACCGACGAAGAATGTGAATACCGACGCGGCGGCGAATACTTTCCAATCATCGTTGGCATAGGAAAGATCGACCGCGGCAGGGATCAGCATTGCCGCCGCGAGCACGCTAAGCAGGAGACCAAGTACAAATAAAATTGGTCGAACCTGGACCAAACAGTGACCCCTATTCTGGTTTTCCCGCTCGTCGTTATAGCTGGCCCCCGCCCAACCCGACGGCCCTCGCTCACCGGGGGGCGACACGACCAGTCGCCGCGATCCGCGACACTACCAATCGCCGCGATCCGCGACACTGCTAGTCTATAAACCCAAGCAGCTCATGGCGCGTCATGGAGTTATCGCGAAAACAACCCAGCATCCGACTGGTTACCAGATCCGTACCGGGCTTGTGAATTCCCCTTGTGGTCATGCAATGATGCTCGGCCTTAATCACCACGCCGACCCCTTGCGGGTCCAGGACGTCTTGCAATGTGTTGGCAATCTGCGCTGTCATTTTTTCCTGGATCTGCAACCGTTTTGCATAGGCGTCAACAACGCGCGCCAATTTGGAAATTCCAACCACCCGGCCGCGCGGCACATAAGCCACCCAGGCCTTGCCGATGATTGGCGCCAGATGATGTTCGCAATGGCTCTCAAACCGGATCCCGCGCAGCACGATCATTTCGTCATAGCCTTCGGTTTCGGAGAACGTTTTTTGCAAAATCTCCACCGGGTCCTGGGCATAGCCGCGAAAATGCTGCTCATAGGCGCGCGCCATCCGCGACGGCGTTTCAATCAGCCCGTCGCGCGTAGGATCATCGCCCGCCCATCTGATCAATGTGCGAAAAGCGTCCTCAGCCTCGCTTCGACTAGGTGCTTTTCCAGCCAACCCAGGAGCGGCAGTCTTCTTTGTTTTACGTTTAGCAGAACTCATTTATCTTGCCCTTAAATCCTTATAGAATCACTCAAAGCAACCAAGCGCCATCGCACAACCTAGCAGACTATTGGCGAATAAGCGCCAAGATACAATACAAAGCCCTAATACGATTGTCTTAAGCCTGCTGCAGTGCAGCACGACACCATTTTGTTTATGCTGCACCGCAGCAAATTGTTCGATAACTGACTGAGACAACACGAAGTGCTGTGCAGCAATCATGGCTTTTTCCCATAGAATTGAATGGCCCGCAAACTTGTGAACTAAAACAATAGTTTAATCACATATCACGGACAAATGCGCTAGGAGTGTAGGGAAGGGGCCGCTGACTTGCGTGGCCGCCTATGCAAATGCCTCGTGGAAAATTGATACCCCTAAGCTTAATATGCAACGCGCATATTTTGGGCATTTGGTTCCCCTGATAGAGAACATCAATCAACTAACAATAAACTGGAGGAAACGTTAATGAGCGGAACAGACAAAAAGGTTACCCGCCGTACGGTGCTGAAAACCGGTGTTGCCGGAGCCGTCCTGGCAACAGCGCCTTTGAGCTTCGTGCAAAATGCC
>JAJRRE010000162.1 GCA_024279745.1 Alphaproteobacteria bacterium | reverse complement strand
GCCGCGCGTACTTCTTCGTCTACCCTGCTTAACGCCACTTTTGCACCTCTCCCGCCACAGTTCTTATTGGTCTGAACTGTTTTTGACTTTATGTCGCAGACCATAAACGGCGCGGCAGGATGTGTCTAGTTGTTTTACTATATGTAAACTTAGTTAGCTGAATCAAACAAATTGCTGGCGATTAATGCGGCTTTATCGCTTTTCCAGGTGACGACAAAGGACAGTTCGGTAAAGTCATCGATGCGCTGTTCGCGGATGAAGTCCATGGCATTGATGACCCGGTCGCCGGCCGCGTTTCTAAGCTTGAGAAGATAGCCGCCGGACGCTGCGTGCATGACCGGCATGATCAGCAGATCATTTTCCTCGCGCAGCAGGATCACCGCGGTTAGGCCGTTGAAATAACGCTCATATATTTGCGCTGAAAGATAAAGGCTGCCGCGATTGATCGTCATTTGCAATCGCGTTGGCGATGTTTCGTTCGTGATCGTTGCGGGGGGCTTGTTTGTGATCTCACTCTCCCCCATAGGCCGCGATTTTTTGAATTATTTGTTGCGTCACCTTGTCGGCGGCTTGCGCGGCTGCATCGGTAAGCTCTAACCCCATGGCGAGCGATTTAGCCTCAATGAGAAAAACGCTCACGTCTTTGGGAAAGTCGTCTTTGAAGATTTGCCGACCGGCATAAAGCGCATGGTCCCAGCGAAAATCGTGCAGGTTATAGCTATCTGGTGGTTTGCCTTCAAGCTCGCTGCCGGGAACTTCAAAGATGGCGCCGGGCTCAGCGCCGCTGCTGCTGGCGTCAATGATGATCAAGGCCGATGAGCCGCGGGCGCGAAACATGACGCCCATGCCGTCGGTGCCTGCGTCAAACACCTGCACGTTGTCGCGCGGGGCCTGGCGTAAATGCTCAATCAGACGTTCAGCAATTCGCACACCGACGCCGTCATCGCTTCGATTTGGATTTCCGCAGCCAAGAATTGTCAGCAAGGTTCGGTCCTGTTGGCAGTTATATTCAGTTACACGCAAACGGCCTGTTTGTTTTCGTATTGTACCGGCGGTGGGCGTGTTGGTTCGTTCAACAGCGCCCCAAATTTGCAGCGCCTCCGCAAAAAGAGGACATGGCGACTATATACCGAAGTACCGAACCCGGTTAAATACGCCACAGCCGGCAAGACCATTGTGGTTCGGCCGGTAGATCGAGCTCGGGCAGGTCGCAATATTTTTTATGCACCAGATAATACATGCAAGTCTCGCACGCCTGCTCAAGGCCGCCATAATCGATAGGAGTTAGCGTAAAGCCGCCAATCACCAATTTGGATTGCAGCGAGCCGTCGCTATCGCGTAAGCGGCCGATGATCTCATTGACGGCGTCGAGGTTGTCGGCGCGCGGCATTGCCTCGGTGCGCAAGCCGTCATTCAAGGCGGTTTCAATATCTTTGCGGATTGCCTCTAGTTCATTACTCATACAACAAGCCCTTATTTGTTATGGTAACGCCCCACTTTGCCTTACGGATTTTGGTTTATAGCTACAGTTATATAGTTTCAGTAATTGTATAAATGTACAGCAATTGCGCTTAAATCTTCCACAGGCGGCACCACCAGTCAGGCTCCACCGGCACTGACAATTCCGGCAAATCGCACCATTTTTTATGCACCAGAAAATAAATACATTCCTGGCAGCGCTGATCGCCGGGGCCATAGGGGTGATCGACAAAGCCGCCAATGACCAGCCGCCCTTTCAAGTCATCAGGCTCAAGGGCACGTAATTCGTCCAGTACTTTGGCAAATTCCTGGGCCGAATCCGGGAATGGCTCCACTTGTGTTTTCAGCCCGTCGCTAAGCATTTTCGTGATCTCAGCCAATACCACATCTTGGTCTTTTCCGCTGGTGCCGCCCATCTGTCACCCTTCCCTTTATTTGGCGAGTGGCCTCGCCCTTGTTTTTGTTTGATTGCGCCGGACTATAGAATATCCGGCGTCAAAAGCGTAGGGGGCGCCTTTTCGTTTGAAAGACGCCCCCACACAGCTGTTCATATCTTGCAACCATGACAGTCGCTACACTCAATGCACTCGGTCAATGAGCAATTAAGCAGTGCGGAAGCGGGCAAGTTCTTCGCCGGTTTTCGCGTCATGCGCATGGACGGTGCAAACCAGACAAGAATCGTAGGACCGGCAGACATGACCCACTTCGACCGGATCGGACGCATCGGCAATCGGTGTGCCGATAAGCGCTTCTTCGATCGGGCCGCGGGCGCCGTCGTCAGTTCTGGGGCCGACATTCCAGGTGGTGGGAGCAATGATCTGATAGTTCTTGATCTTGCCGCCTTCGATCTTGATCCAGTGACACAAGGAGCCGCGAATAGCTTCCGTTGCGCCCCAGCCTTCGCCGTCGGTTTCAGTTGGCTTGACATACCAAGGATCGTTCAGCCGCAGCTCGCGCAGGATATGTTCGATATTGCGATAGATAAGCTTGACTTCGTGCATCCGGGCAAAGTGGCGCAGTAGAACCGAGTTGCCGCCCATGCGCCGATACATATCGAGCACCAGTGGGTCGGTATATTGATGCGCTTCACCATGGGATCCGCCGGCAATCAACTGGCGTGAGATGGCGCCGGCCTCCAGGCGGCCGTCCTGATCATGGCGAACAGCCGTGGACCATGAGTATTTGCCGTTTGGATCAGCATCGTTTTTCTGTGTGGCGACGGTGGTACGATCAAAGGGATGCAAACCGCCCGGCTCGTCATACCAGGCATGTTTCACATCTTCGCGGGTGAACATCTGGTCCATGACTTTATGGGTGCCGGCATGACCGTCGAACACGCCGCTTTTCATACGCACGGAGGCGTTGCGGTTTTCAATGGTCGGCCGATTATACATATCTTCATGCGGCAGGTAGCCCCAGGAAATATACTTCTCGACGCCCTTGCCGTATTTGTCGAGGCCGATATCAAGGCCCATGCGCCAATAGAGGCCAAGGTCAGAATTGGCATGTTCGGGTTTCTCGTCGAGCCAGGCCATGAAGTCGTCATAGCTTTGAATTTCTTCATAGCGCTCCAGTGAGCAGCCCAGCCAAACCGGCTCGATCCAGTTTTTGCGGAAATGTTCCAGGATCGACCAGGACCGGGTGACATCAGTCAAGGTGGGTGAGCACATCACGCCGCCGGGAACCATGTAACTGGAATGAGGCCACTGACCACCAAGCAAAGCGTAGATCTCAACCGGGCGGCCTGAGATGGTAACGCCCAGCTCATAGTTCGTGCCGGTAAAGGGCGCCCAGCGTTTGACCGCTTCTTCGTAATAAGGACTGTGCTTGTAGTTCTTATTGGTGTTGTCGATCATGAACAGGCCATAGTGATGGCGCGGCAGACTTTGCAGGCTTTCGGTCAACTGGCCCAGATTACGTGCCAAAATCGCGTTGCGCGGCACTTCGGTGCCCCAGGCGGTATCCAGTGCCCAGGCGGCGCAGGTCAGATGCGACGCGCCGCAAATCCCACAGGCGCGAGGCGTTACGACCAGGCCGGCCTGGGGGTCTTTGTCGCGTAGAATAATCTCG
>JAJRRE010000161.1 GCA_024279745.1 Alphaproteobacteria bacterium | reverse complement strand
GCCACAATTGCGGTTCATACAGGCTGATAATAGAGGTCTGACTGCTGCCCGTATGGCGCTGATCGAGGCGACGGCATTAGTCATTTCTTCGGGATTGGAAATTCTGGGCGTACACGCACCCGACGAGATGCGTTAGGGTGGCGTGTAAGACTAATGATTCGACGCTTTAATCGTGCTGGATTTGGTACGACTTTCCACAAGGGATTTGTGAGATGAACCGGTCAAGAGGCCCAATACCGCCGCAGACAGATCACCCGGACGAATGGCCGGAGTTGACGGCGCGCAATCAAGGCCAGCAAGCTGAGCAATTTGCGCCGATTTCTCATTCCGGTGATCAACAGGCCGGCAATCAACAGGCCGGCAATCAACAGGCCGGCAATCAACAGGCCGGCAATCAACAGGCCGGCAATCAACAGGCTGCCAATTATCAGGCAAGCAATCAACAGATCGCTCATCAACAGACCGCTCATCCGGTTGGCGGTGATCCAGCAGCACATGCCGGGCAGGGCGGCGGGTTCCAGGACGGCGTACAGTCAGGGCAACAAACAGTACCGGCCGCTTCGCCGAACGATCAAGCGCTGGCTGGCTGGCAACGCCCGGTGATGTTGAATGACGAGACCACGGGACATCCACAGGTGCAAGAACAACAGGCGTTTGGACGAAATTTGCGCGGGCAAGAAGTTCAAAACCACGAAGTTCAGGGCCAGCAGGTTCAGCATCACCAAAGCCAAGATCACCAGCAATTTCAAGATCAGTATTTGGCGAACAATCAGGCCCAGTCTTATCAACCGATCAGTAGTGAAGCCGGCGGATTTCCAGTTGCGACCCAGGCACAATCGGTAGCGCCTGACTATGAGGCGGCGCCGAATTATGCGCAGCAACCACAATACACAGCGCCGCCGGTCAATACGCAGTTTCCTGCAGCACCCGAATTTCCGGCGCCGCAGGACTATACCGCTCCCCCCGAATATACTTCGCCTCCAGAATATACGGCGCCACCTGAGTACACCGCGCCATCAGAATATACGGCGCCGCCTGAATATACTGTGCCTGCAGAATATACACAGCCTCCGCAGCGCCAGCTGGAAGCGCGCCCTGTTCCCACTGCGCCGCCTGCTCAAAATGAAGCGGCGGGTGATGATCCGGGGCTACAGTTTGAACGTTATGCGCCCTCGCCAACCCTTGCCACAGCACCTGATGTGATGATGGCGCCAAATGGCGACCAGACTGCCGGATTTGGTGGTCTTGGTCACGCCGCCGATGCCACCGGAGGGCATTGGCCGCATTCGGCCGCAACTGCGCAAGACCCCGCTGGCGGCCATGCTCATACCGAATTGACCACAACGGGAGCGCCTGGCGAGCCTGCCAATTATGATCTGGCGCGTTATGCCCCGATAGAAAACGGTGGTGCGGATTATGTGCCCGGCCAAGTGCAGCCCGGACAAGTACCGCCAGGCCAGTTATCGCCAAATCAGGCGCCGATCGATCCCGCGTTATATGACCATTCAGGACAGACGCCGCAATGGAATGATCCCAACGACCAAATTGGCGGGCAAGCTTCACATCAAACTGGCTATGAAGCGGCGGCGATCGCGCATGAGGGCCATCAGCACGACTATGATAGCGCCGACGTGCAAGATCAATATGAGGAGCCACCGAACGGCGGGCGCGGGCTGTTGATTGCCGCCTCCTTGGTCGGGGCAATTGCGATTGGTGGTGGTCTGGCATATGGCTACAAGCATTTCGGGAGCTCAGCTTCCATCGGTTCAAACGCTCTTCGCACCATCAGCGTTGACAGCAGCCCGATCAAGGTGAAACCGAAATCACCCGGCGGCAGGGTGTTTCGCAATAAAGACCGTAAAGTATTCAGTGATCGTTTGCGCTCGGGACAAGGCACAGGTACGCGCACTAATGGCGTGCGCAAAGTACCGACCTTGGTTATTACCCGAAATGGCAATGTGGCACCGCCCGTAACCCGGCCGGCTGTGCGTGTTGCTGCTGGACCCGGTGCAGCGCCCCCACGCCTTGCCGTGCCGGGGGTCTTCGTCCCAGGTCTGACAATGACCGCACCACGGGTTGCGCCAAGTCGCCCGATTGCCACTGCTCCCGTGTCGCGCCCTGTTCGAATTGCACCCACTCGGGTGGCCGTTTTGCCAAAGGCGCGGGCATTGCCGCCGCGTGCACCTACTATTCCTCGTGCGCCTGCGTCCTCACGCGTAATTGTAGCCACACCGGTGCGCACAAACCCGCAACCGGAAGTCATCGTCAGGCCATCTGCTGCACCAGCATCAGCCGGTGCCAGTGGCTATGTGGCCTGGATTTCTTCGTCAAAAGACAAAGTTCGCACGCTCGCTTCATTCGCCAGCCTGCAACAGAAATTCCCAACATTGCTGGCAGGCAAACAGCCTGAGATCCAAAAGATTGTCATTACCAAAGAAGGTCGTTCAAAAGGCACCTGGTATCGGTTGCGCATCGGCCCACCGGCGTCGAAAGATTCAACCCGGGCGCTGTGTACCGCGTTGGTTGCCAAGAAAGGCGCGCGCGAATGTCATGTGCGCAAGTTTTAGCTGATCGCACTGGGCTTTGGGGCGCGCCTATATCTTCACCGGGCGCGCGATGGACGAATGGTAGATCGCGTCTTTAACACGCGGTAAAGAACCACCTGCAACAGCAATCGATATTCTGCACGAAGGCGCAATGGTTTCCAGTTTTATCATCGGTGTTGAGGGGCTGACCCTTACGGATCGCGAGCGTGGGTTTATTCGCAGCGCGCGTCCTTGCGGGCTAATCCTGTTCGCGCGCAATTGTGACAACCCTGACCAATTATCGGCGTTGGTCGCTGCGTTTAAGTCCGAGCTGGATACAGACGATGTTCTCATTTCCATCGACCAGGAAGGCGGGCGCGTGCAGCGGCTCAGACCTCCCCATTGGCGCGCGCTTCCGCCTGCGCAATCCTACGGGCAGTTATGGCAGCAAGACCGGACGGCGGCCTTAAAGAAAACCACGGCGGCGGCGCATCTGATGGCGCAAGAGCTGCGCGAGTTGGGGATCAATACCAATATGGTGCCCGTGCTTGATGTACTGCAGCCCGCCACCCATGAGATTATCTCGACCCGCGCTTTTGGTGAGACGCCGCAACGTGTGGCGCAATTGGGCGCTGCAGTAGCGCAAGGCCATATAGCGGGGGGTGTGCTGCCGGTGATGAAGCATATTCCAGGTCATGGCCGCGCTACCGCCGATAGCCATCTGGAATTGCCGGTCGTAACTACCGCTCTGGCTGAGTTAAGGGCCGTGGATTTTGCCCCTTTTGCACAATTGAGCACAACTGGCGCCGCCATACCTGCTGCGATGACCGCCCATGTGGTTTACACGGCGATCGATCCGGAGCATCCAGCCAGCACCTCCAGGCTCATCCACGACGATATTATTCGCGGCGATATTGGTTTCGGCGGCCTGCTGATGAGCGACGATCTGAGTATGAAGGCGCTAGCGGGGGAT
>JAJRRE010000160.1 GCA_024279745.1 Alphaproteobacteria bacterium | reverse complement strand
GTCTTATATCACGGCGCCGCACCGCAAACTGACACCGGAAGATTGGACCGATCCAAAAATCTGCGGGCAGTGCCATTCGCGCCAATATGAAGGCTGGAAGGGCTCAATGCATGCCAATTCCTTCAAGGACCCGGTGTTTCAGGCGTTATGGGCGATCGGCGAAAAAGCCACCAATGGACGCTTTAAAAATCACTGCGCGGGTTGTCACTCGCCCATCGGCACCGTGACCAATACGATCAAGTTCGACCCCAAACTGGGCAAGCATGGTGGCTTCACGGCTCCGCCAATGGCGGCGAATGGGGTCTCATGCGATGTGTGCCATACGATCAAGGGCACGAACTTGCAAAGGACTGCAACGCTGGAGCACGGCAATGCGTCGATTATCCTAGACCCGGGCAACGTCAAGCGAGGGTCTTTAAAGAATTCTTCGTCGCCCTATCACGACACAGCTTATTCGCCGCTACATACCAGCTCAAAATTTTGCGGCAATTGCCACAATATATTTCACCCGGAAAACAAATTTCCGATTGAGCGCACCTATGACGAGTGGAAATATTCGATTTATGCGCAAAATGGTATCCAGTGCATGGACTGCCATATGGTACCGGTATCGACAGCCATTCGTGTTGCCGATGAGTTGAAGCGCCCGCATGATCTTAAGGATTCGCAGATCGGTGGTTTCGCCGGTCTGGGCGGGCCGTGGCGCAAGGTTGTGCACGACCACTATTTTGTCGGCGGCAATGCGGTTGTTACGGCGGCGCTGCAAGGCAAGAAATCTCTGAATTATGAGCAGGCAATTCAGCGGCTGAAAAGCGCCGCCTCGTTGAAGCTGTTCATCAAGCCGCGTAAAACGCCGGGCCTGCATCGGTTGAAACTGCGCGTCACTAACGAGCGCGCCGGGCATAATCTGCCAACCAGCCTGACCGAAGTGCGCCAGATCTGGATCGAGATCGTGGTGCGCGACGAAAAGGGGAATGAGCTTTTGCGCTCCGGCACGCTCACCGACAAGCGCGCATTGCCGGAAGATACGGTGATCTTCAATGCGCAGGCCGTCGATAAGGACGGCAAACACACCGAATATCCGTGGGAAGTGACGCGGTTTATCACCACGAACACTATCCCGCCGCGTGGCTACAAATACGGACAATATTCTTTCTATATTCCGCCGGACGCCAAAAGCGTCAAAGTCACAGCCAAATTGCACTACCGCTCCTTTAGCCAAAAACTTGCCGACATATTACTTGGCAAAGGCAAACTAATTGTGCCGTCGGTGGAGATGGTGGCGCTGGAGAAAAGCTACAAAGTCGATCACCGGAAAGTTTCAACCGGGCCTGCCGCGGCCCATGGCGCAACGGAGCCTACCGCCGCTGACGGCGCAACCGAAAAGGGGGAGCAGAAATGAACCGCAAAACTCAAACGCTCAGCGCAATCAGTGCTCTTTCTTGTTTACTTTTGCTACCGCTATGGATCACGCCGGTACGTGCCGCCGACGAGCAGGCGCGCGAATATGGCGAATATCTGGCCGGCGAATGCACCGGTTGTCATTCAACCAATGCCAAAGCCGCCGCCAACACTGGTATTCCGCCGATGGCTGATATATCGGGTTGGGACCGAGAAACCTTCTTTGTCACCATGCGCGCGTTCCAAACTAAAGAGCGTGATAATCCGGCTATGGTCAATGTCGCTGCGGCGCTGGATGAAGAACAGCTCAAGGCGCTGTCGGTATATTTTAGCTCATTGAAGCCAGCTGGTGATGCGGCTGAAACCGTGTTGCTGGAGCCGTTCAAATGGTCGCCCGAAATTATCAAGACCGCCAAGTCGGGAGATCCGGCCAGGGGCCGCGCGTTGGCCGAAGAAATCGGCTGTTCTGGTTGCCACGGCGAAAAGGGGCGCAGCGAAGACCCGGCAATGCCAAATCTGGCCGGACAGGGCGCGGCTTACATGCTCAAGCAGCTTTATGATTTCAAGCAAGGCGCGCGGCAAAGCGATTTCATGGCCGATCCGGTGACAACGCTGACCGTGGCGAAGATGGCCGATCTGGCCGCATGGTATGCCAGCCATGATTTGGGCGCAGCGCGCAGCTCCGCCAAAGGTAGCGCCGCTGAAATCATGGCGCTGAAGGGCGATAAGGCAAGGCTGATGATCGGCTGCAATATCTGCCACGGCGTCGAGGGCGTTGGCCGTGCGGTTGAAGTCCCGGCTTTGCGTGGCCAGAAACGCGACTATCTGCTGAGCACAATGCTGGCGTTCAAGACCGGCAAACGGCGCAATGACCACTATGGCCGCATGAAATTTATCACCCAAACGCTCAGTAAACAGGAGCTGGAACAAATGGCAGACTATTACGGCGAGGCTAATGAACCAGGCGCGCCCGTGAAGGTCTCAGCACAAATGACCAGCGCGCGTGCGGCCAATACCGCCGGCAAAAAAGCCTGGGGCAAATGCAAGGGCTGCCATACGATCAAAAAAGGCGGGCGCAATAAGTCAGGCCCCAATCTGTTTGGCATCTTTGGGAAACCAGCTGGCAAGGTCGCGAAATATCGCTATTCGAAGCAATTGGCGCGTAAAGGCGGGCAGGGTCTGGTGTGGAGCGAGGCCAATCTTGATGCCTGGCTTGAAAACCCGAAAAAGTTTATTGGCGGACGCACGAAAATGTCGCGCAAGACCAAATCCGCCAAAGACCGGGCGGCCATAATTTCTTACTTGAAGGAGTTCAATTAGCTGTACAGCAGCGGCAGTGCTGGGCGGTGGGCGGCGGCGATATCGCTGTAGTGAGCTGATCCTTCAGAACAATTTCTCCACAGGTTGGCAAATTTTCCCAGCTCTGCCTTTGTTTCGGCAATTCCATTGGTAACATTGCCAATGCTCAGCGTGAGTTCAGTTGATTTGCAGCAACATGCGGGCAACAAGAATGACGAACTTCGGCGATCTGGCGGGAAATATTTGCAATATCTAAATAAAGTGCCGTTGATAATGATCGCTAAAGAGGCAATAGTCGCATTCGCGCGTTGGCAATGAAGGCTACCGGACCGGACACGTCAGATCAGACAAGCTAGATCGGGCAAGCCAGATCTGACAAGGTAGTTGTTTCAAGACCTTAACAATGGGGAGTTTAGCTTGCACCGCTCATTTGGAAGCTTCATTCGATGGAGCGTCGCTGCGATTGGGGTTTTTTGGATGCTATCCATCCCCGTGCAGGCGGGTCCCACACCAGAAGAATATGTCGAATATGTCGGCAAGGGCGCCAAAATTGTCCCGCCCGGCCAGCTGAAACTGGGTGATTACCGCATGAGCTGCGGGCGTCGGCCGACGGTGATCGATAACTCGCTGGATGATTATGGCGCCGCTTATCCGGGTTTTTTGATCCTCAATATGAAGCTGATGAACAAAATTCCCAAGCCTGTGCGCATGTGGATCTACTCCCATGAATGCGCCCATCAGTTTCGCGGGCCCAATGAGGAAGTTGCCGACTGTTTTGCCGTGCAGCGCGGCCGGCGGCGCAGATGGTTGAGCTTGACCGGCCTGGAGCAGGTTTGCAAATTCATCTCCCCGGCCACCGGCGACAGTATGCATTTCTCCGGCTCTGAGCGCTGCGAGCAGATGCGCAAATGTTTCCGCACCAAAAAGGTATTTTGATCCGGCCAGTTGAAGCGGCTGGTTTGGTTGGATTCGGGCCGAAGCCAGCGAGCTGGAACTGCGGGTTAGGTTTGGTGTGGGCGCTCAATCGTCAGCGCCAATTCGGGCGGCATGTTGGGCGTCCAGCGGGGCCTGCGCGCGGTTGTGCATCTCATAATCGCGAATAATACCGCCAATGCGAATGCGGTAATTTTCAAAGACCTGCGCGCGCCCCTTGGCCTGCGCCCGGCGGTGCGCTTTGAGATTTCGCCATTCCTTGATGGCGATCTCGTCCGCAAAGAAGGACAGGGATAGTATTTTTCCCGGCTCGGTCAGGCTTTCAAAACGCTCAATCGAGATAAAGCCTTCGATAGTCTCCAGTTCCGGGCGCAATTGGACGGCCAGATCGAAATAGTCTTTGGTGTGGGCGGCTTTAGGCCAGACTTCAAAAATTACGGCAATCATTGAGGATTTGTCCTTGTTGAGTTGCGAAAGCGTCGTTAGCTCGGCTCCGTGTGCTGCACGGGTACCGCTCGGTAATGACTGATCATTGAGTTTCGTTTAGTTCGCTGTTACCGGCGCCAGAAAAGTGCGCTTCTCAGACACAATAAATTTTCCCTGCTGTGCCATTTCAAAATTGGCGCGGCCCGCGTCATCGGTACGCAAGTCTTTGCGATAGCTTTCATAGGCGGCCAGCGACGCAAAACTGATCAACCCAAATGCAATATTATTGGTCCCTTCATCTGGCAGCCAATAGCCGATCAGCTCGCCGCCGCAGCGCGGGATGATGTCGAGCCAACGGCGCGCATAGCTTTCAAACTCATCGCGCTTGAATGGGTCGATCTGATAGCGAATAAAAACGGTGATGCTCATGGCTGAGTTCCTTTTATGGAGCTGCTCTAATGGTGTGTGGGCCAGGCAGGACCGAAACGGCGGCCCCAGCAGCCAGTGAAATATTGTTTGGCCAACTTAGCTCATTGCGCCGCGTCGATGCTTCGGTTATGATCGAACTATGAAGGTAGGACCAGACATCGCCCCGATCGCCGCGCTGGTTGGCGACCCGGCTCGCGCCAGTATGTTGAGCGTGCTGTCCAATGGGCGGGCGCTGACCGCAACTGAATTGGCGCAGGAGGGCGGCGTTACGATCCAGACCGCCAGCTCGCATCTGTCCAAACTGGTTGCTGGTAATTTGCTTGTCGTCAATAAACAGGGGCGCCATCGCTATTATCGTCTAAAAGGTCCCGAAGTGGCCGCCATGCTGGAAAGCCTGATGGGGCTGGCCGCCGATGCGGGGCATATGCGTGTGCGCACCGGCCCCAAAGACCCGGCCTTGCGGCGCGCGCGGGTTTGCTATGATCATCTGGCGGGGGATTTATCGGTAGATCTGTTTGACCGGCTGGTGACCAGGAAAATTCTGCGCCTTAGTAAAACGGACAATGGGGCCGATGACAGCGTGATGCTAAGCGGGAAGGGTCGTGCTTACTTTGCCGATCTGGGTATTGATCTGGAAGCGCTGGCGGGCAAGCGGCGGCCGCTGTGCAAGGCGTGCCTCGACTGGAGTGTGCGGCGCAATCATCTGGCTGGCGGGCTTGGCGCCGCGCTGCTCAATCATTTTTATGAGCGCAAACTGGCCCGCCGCGAACCTGAATCTCGTATTGTCACCTTAAGCGCGCGCGGCGAAAAGAAATTGGCTGCAATGATCGCCGGGCAGGACTGACGAAGGCCGGGGTTTCCCCTTGAAAACCAAGGGGCCGTACTAAACGGTCAAGAGTCCATGACTGACGTGGGCTAACCGCTTAACTTTGCAACGCCGCAATCGCGTCGGCAATGGCGACTGTGCGCCGTGCCATATCGGCGTGCAATAATTCGACCATGCGCCCGTCTACGGTTAAAACGCCCTGGCCCGCATTGGCCGGGTCGTCAAAGGCCTTGATGATCTTGCGCGCCAGGTCCACTTCTTCAGCGGCAGGCGAGAAAACCTCGTTGCAGCTGGCGATTTGTCCAGGATGGATCAGCGTTTTGCCGTCCATGCCGAGCGTGCGGCCCTGTTCGCATTGCGCGCGAAAGCCGTCTTCGTCTTTGAAGTCATTGTAAACGCCGTCGATGATATCGATGCCATAAGCGCGCGCGGCGGTCTGGCAGGTAGAAAGCCAATGCAGCGCGGCAAGCCGGTCTGGCGTCATGATCGCGCGGGTGTCCTTGATCAGATCATTGGTGCCCATGATAAAGCAGCTCAGGCGCGAGCCACTATGCTGCGCGGCAGCAGCAATGGCGCCGGCGTTGAGAATGGCCAGCGGCGTCTCCATCATCACCCATAATTTCATGCCGGGCGCCGCGCCCTGGCGGGTCATGATCTGCGACAGGGTATCGATTTCAGACGCCTCATCAACTTTGGGAACCAATATCGCATCGGGACCGGCCGCAATGGCAGCGCTGAGATCGCGCTCACCCCAGGGCGTCGATAAGGCGTTTATGCGAATGATAATCTCGCGCGTTCCATAGCCGCCGGTCTTTAATGCCGCGCAAACCAGATCGCGGGCCTGGTCCTTCGCGTCCGGTGCAACAGCGTCTTCCAGATCCATGATGATGGCGTCGGCGGCCAGGGTTTTGGCTTTTTCCAGCACGCGGGCATTGGAGCCGGGCATATAAAGAACAGAGCGGCGCGGGCGAAGAGACATGATCGATGGGCTCCAGATGCGGCGGTTACAATTCGGCATCATAAGCGATCAGCGGCCGCCGCGCCAATAAGGCTTTTGGTGGTAATTGCAATGGTTATTTGGAACCGCTTGCTGAACAGCTGAACGCCGCGCACCGAGCGCCGCGCGATCAGCTGCTTTTGCCGGCGCGGGCTTTTTTAATGATCGGCATAATTTTGGTCTCGATGTCTTTGCGCGAGATCGGCCCGACATGCTTATAGATAATTTTGCCGCTGCCATCGATGATGAAGCTTTCCGGCATCCCATAGACACCCCATTCGATGGCGGAGCGACCATTGCCGTCAGTGCCGACGCGCGAATAAGGATTGCCCAGGCGGCCGAGAAAACGGCGCGCGGCGCTGGCATTGTCTTTATAGTCGACGCCGTAAATGGGGACGCCCTGATTGCGCAAGGACACGAGGTTCGGGTGTTCGGTTACGCAGGCGACACACCATGACGCCCAAAAATTGACCAGGATGACTTTGCATTTGGCCAAATCTTTATGGGTAAAGCCGGGGATTGGTTTTTGGTTTTCGACCAGCCCTTGTACGGCCGGATAGTCGCGGGTGGGCGCCTGCTTGCCGATCATGGTTGAGGGCAGGCGCGTTGGATCTCCTGATTTCAGGGATAGGGCAAACATGCCGGCGATGGCCACAAATATGAGCACGGGGGCAAGTTTTAATCCGCTCATGGCTGTTGGTTCTCTTTCAAATTACTGGTTAGCATAAGTCTGATTAACCGCGCGAGCGGCGGGTGATGCCGCGGGTTTCAAAGTCCTGCAAGGCGCGTTTTTGTTTGCG
>JAJRRE010000159.1 GCA_024279745.1 Alphaproteobacteria bacterium | reverse complement strand
TACAACGGTGATGATGGAAACACCGATCAGAGCAGCGATCAGGCCATATTCGATTGCAGTTGCACCAGATTCACACTTTGCAAAACGATTCATAAGATTCTTCATAATAACTCTCCCAATTACATTACACTAGTGATTGACGCTCATGCGTCTCAGTTCAGCAGACCATCGTCTGTTCCCTTGAACTGATGCTTAAACTACCCCCCAGATCTTAAAATTTAGTAAAACAGATGTTTTTTACTGTTAACTTTTTAGTATTCATCACGGCGCCAACAGTTAATTCTATGTGAAAATCATTTTTATACTGTGTCGCCATGGCGTTTGCTTAGTATATATATTAAATGTACACATATCAATTCCAGTTTTACTATGTATTATCTGGTTTACGAAATATGAACACCAATTATTGATGGCAGTAACTTGCAAATTTGATTGAAGGAATACTTGGCTCAGGAATAAACGAGCCTGATCTTTCCTTGTCTGCCCTACAGTAAGACGCTGCTGGCGCCACAATCGGGATGATGAATACCAAGCATTGAAAGCCAATTATTTTTGAATTTTATCTCTTGCGACGCAAAAATATTGACCGCCTTGTTTGAAAACTAATAATTCCGCAATTTTTGTCTATTTACCGAACATTTGTTTGCAGTTCATTCACCTTTTTGCGGTCCTAATGGAGCGTAATCGAGGAGCACAGGACGGGATCCCCATGTCAAACATCAATCACGTTGCAAAAAACCACATTGCAAACAATCGCGCATCACAAAATTTGATCGTTGCGCTACTGGCAGCTGCGACATTCCTTATGTCTTTAGGTAGTCTGGAAGCGCGCGCACAACAAACCCCCGATCTAATGGTCACATATGACCAGTCGCAAATTCTGCGGCTGCCCCGCCGCGTGTCGGAGATCATAATCGGCAACCCCTCAATTGCCGAAATCACTATCTCCTCAGGAAAAATGCTTGTCATTACCGGTAAGGCCTTTGGCATAACCAATTTGATTTTACTCGACGAGCAAAAGAATATCATGCTCAGCCGCAGGCTTATAACATTGCGACCAACTGCAAAGGTCGTCAATCTGATGCGCGGCGGTGGGCGCCAGACTTATAATTGCACGCCGCAATGTAATCCCACCCTGGTGATCGGCGACTCAACCGGGTATTTCAACTCTCTGAAAGCGGCAAGTCAGGCAAAAAACGGCATGGCGCATTCGGCAGCCACCAAAGGCGCACAGGCATCTGAATAGCTCGCCAGAAGATCAAACCATCCTTCATCGAACTTTTAAGATGTGGCAGCACAGGGCTTACTCTTGTTGCCGCATCTTTTTTTTGCCGCAACCCGCGCCTTATTGAGCAAATGGCGAAGCCGGCCGGCTCTGCAGGCACTGATAGTGCCCCCCGCAATCGCGCTCATTATATATAGCTGAATATATAGCGTGAATATTCAGCCGACCATCCGGCAGCCACTCCCCGCCTGGCCAAACGAGACCTTTAGGATGATTATTGCTCAGGCAAGAGCAATAATCGCACGGCGTTATGGGTGCTCAATCTTGCTTGCCGATAACAATCCATCAGATTCAATGGACCCCACCGGACCTCGCAGAATTTCGCGGAATCTCACAGAATCTCACAGAATCTCACAGAATCTCACAGAATCTCACAGAATCTCAATGGCAAGTTTATAAGCGGAAAAGATCACCACTCGTTAAGTGTTATTTAAGTAAAATTATTATCCAAATATATAAACAAAATATTTTACATTCTGCTGTCTATTGAAAACCAATGACCTGTAATAGTGCGTATCACGAGGCGACGGCACATGACATCCATAACAAACTGCGATCGAAACCGAGTAAGCAGGACCTCTATTGGTCTTCTCCCAAAATTTAGAGCAAACACCGATGGGTCGACAGCAATTGAATTTGCCATGGTCGGCTTACCGTTCTTGATGCTTTTATTTGGTACGATGTTGATCGGCCTGTTCTTCTTTACAACATTTGCACTTGAAAATGCTGTTGAGCGCGCTGCCCGACTAATTCTCACACGGCAGGTGACAAATACAAATATGAGTGAAGCGGCATTCAAGACTGAAGTCTGTAGCAGGGCTCCGGTGTTCGTTGACTGCAGAAATAACCTGAAGGTTTACGTGCAGTCGTTCCTGGATAATGCCGCATCTTTCACACCCAAAAATTGTCTCAACCCCGCCGGAACAGCTTTAAATCCAGCCAGCGAATTCGACCCAGGTGATGTCGGCGAAATTGTCATGGTAACCGCCTGCTATGAATGGGAGCTGACCGCTGTCATGCCAATGTTCAATCTTGGCAATATGGGCCCAAGTCGGCACCGACTGATACAAGCTACGACAATCCTTCGTACCAATTGATTGAGTGGTAATGGGCCAAAGTCACGGCGCCCTGCTCCAATACCAGAACGACGCAGTTCATCTGAACATGATAGAGAATAAAATGTGTAACGATCACCGCAGCTCAAGACCAGCCATTAAACTAGGCGCATTTGTGCGTTTTCTCGCAGCTCACGACAAGGGTGTGGCTGCTGTAGAATTTGCTATGATTGCTCCAATCCTCTTGATCTTGATGATTGGTACGCTGGAAATGGGTACCGCCTATACGATAGACCGGCGGGTCTCAACCATCGCCAGTTCCGTAGCGGATCTTGTAGCTCGCGAAACTGAGGTCATGGACGACACTAAACTTTATGTAATGACCGACAAGATCGCCCGAGCCCTGTTGGCGCCCTATAACTTTGCACCAACCAAGATTACGGTAATAAGCATTCAAGCCGACAATTCGGTTCCTCCAACAACAACAATCGACTGGTCCAAGACCTATACGGCCGGTGATCTTGCTGTTTCCGATACGACAGGACTGTTAGCAAAAGGCAGAAATATAACAACCCCGGCAGGCCTGATGACAGAAGGCTCTTATATGATCGCCGTCGAGGTCACCTATGCTTTCACGCCCCTCATTTTTGGAAAAAATTCCGCAATGAGAACCGTTGGCACTGATGCTGTTACACTAGGCGTTTATACGATGAAGGATCGCTTTTATTATAGCCCGCGCAATACTCAAGGCTGTGTCCATCACGTTACGTCTGCCAATTGCTCATCGCCGCTGTAACGCCGGCAGTTAGATTGAGTTAGGGTCGGCGTTAAGCGCCTCCCAGCACAACAGCCTTAACCCACCAATTAGGCCAAATACGGCTTATGTCCCAGGCCGCATTGTGGGCACAAGAAGCATCTTGAAATAACCCAAAACAGGTAGGTCCGGCGCCCGACATCCGCGCCAGCCAACACAGTCTGGTATTGCTGAGCGCAGCCAGCACTTCTTTGATCGCGGGCGCAATTATTGCGCAAGACTGCTGTAGATCATTGCCATTTTCCGCGATGAAGGCCACGGCGTCATCTTTGCTGATGGGAGGGCGTGGGTCGACCAGAAGGTCAGACGCGCTTGGCGGCAATAACGGCGCGTTACACAGCTCAAAAATCGCACGCGTCTTATCAGACGGCATAGGCGTTAACGGATTGATCAACACCGCGTGGAACTGAGGAAAACTCTGCAACGGTGCTATGTGATCTCCGATACCCGACATCATTGCAGGC
>JAJRRE010000158.1 GCA_024279745.1 Alphaproteobacteria bacterium | reverse complement strand
CCAACGTAACCTTGTTAACTTAGCTCATAATTGAGTACTCTCATGATCCTCAATTTTGCCCAAATACAACCAGATAGACAATTATGCTTGGTAGACATTCAAGATCGAATTGAAATGCGAACCGGCATGATCGGGCGAAAATACGCACCGGCGTGCAAATCGCCCAGCCGGCAGGTTCAACCATTTGCACCAGTTGGTTCGACCATTTGCCCTAGAACTCGTGTAACCAATAGACAGGCCGACAGCTGATCCCGTGACCAAATCCAAATCATTCCGCCCACAGCCCAGCCAGCTTTATCTGGTAATAGAAGCCTTACCCGGCGAAGCAACGGCCCTAAGGTTAAAAGCTGCATTACAGGCGGCGCCCATTGCCAGCGTTCTGTTCGTTCCCCCTGTTCAGAACGCACAGGAAGCGCCTGATGGACCGGCTAAGACTGGCGCACCGGCCAAGACTGGCGCCAAATATGCAGACATATTGAAACCCCTGATCGCAATAGTGCAAGATAGGGAAGTCGCGGCACTACTGCAAAATGATATCGGGCTGGTCAAATCCTTGAAGGCCGACGGGGTCCACCTGGACGCGCGCTTCGGCAGCGACCCTGCTGCTACCCATACCGTAAGTGCAGCGCGCGACACCTTGAGCAATTATATCATCGGCGCGATCGCAGGCCCCTTGCGCGACGATGCAATGAGGCACGGCGAGCGCGGCGCCGACTATGTTGGCTTTGGTCTCGATCCGCTAATAAGCGACCAGTTGGAAGCGCGGCAAAGGCGCCTGGAACGGATCAGCTGGTGGGCGGAAATATTTGAAATCCCCAGCGTTGCCTTTGACGTTGCAGACCCCAAACAGGCGCGCGAGCTGGCTGAAGCAGGTGCCGATTTTATTGCGTTCAACCTGACCAGCAATCTATCAGCCGCCAATGCCGCCGAGCTTGTGACGACACTGGCGCAAAACATTGCAGCGGCGCCGGCCCAGCGAAACGGAACAGGAGCGGGCTCATGATTGATCGATCTCGCGCGATTGCTGACCGTGGCAGCGTGAAACGCGCCCTGATAGCTGCCACGGCTCTGGCGGTCTTGGCCTTGGCTGCTTCGTTGACCAATGCCTATGGCGCTGACACCAGTTCCTGGTCTTCCCACACAATTGTGCCCAAACCCAATGCCCCCGGTTTCACCGCCGCCCAGCCACCCAGCTTTCGGCCCGCCTCTCGAATTAATACATTGCCCACTTTCAAACGCCGCAAAAAAAAATTGGCCGCGAAACCTGCCATTGGCGGCGCCACGACTGGCACCGGCCCGGCGACTGGCGCAGCCACCACGCCAGCACCAGCCAACCTGCGTGGCAGTACCGCCCCGCAATTGGGCGAGCAGGCATATTTTGCCTTTGACCAGGGCCGCTATTTGACCGCCATCGAGCTTGCCACTGAAGCCGCCAGGAAGAACGATCCTCAGGCGCACACGCTGCTGGGGCGGATATACCGCGATGGTCACGGCGTGCCAGTCGATGAAATCGCAGCCGCCGATTGGTTTTACAAGGGCGCAGCTCTGGGCGACTCTCAAGCAGCCTTTGCCTATGGACTAATGGCGGCACGCGGGCGCGGCGTACAAAAAAACCTGAAGATCGCCGGGCAATTTCTCGATACCGCCGCCGCCGCCGGCAATGTCCTGGCCAAATATAATCGCGCGCTAATCTATGTCCAAACCTCGCAGAGCGCTCCCGACCTGAAACGCGCGTTTGAGCTTATGAGTAAGGCGGCACAGGCGAATTATCCCCCGGCGCAATATGATCTGGGCGGCTTTTATTCAAATGGCGTTGGCACCGGGAAAGATTTGGCCAAGGCCGCTATTTGGATCGGCAAAGCCGCCGATGCGGGACATGCTGCGGCCCAGCTTGACTATGCGCGGCTGCTGGCAAAGGGCCTTGGACTAGCCAAGGACGGCAAAAAGGCTTTTGACTATATTCGCCGCGCCGCCCTGCAAAACAACCCCGTGGCGCAAAACCGGCTGGCCCGGTTTTATGCTTATGGCGTGGAGATTGAGCCCGATATCATCGCGGCAACCAAATGGCATTTATTGGCGCGCGCAGCAGGCGTTGCCGATGGCGGCCTGGATCAGTATATTTCTCGCAATACCGCCAAGGAACGAGCGGCGGCCGAAAAACTTGTCGAAACCTGGCGGGCAAAGTTTGTTGCCCAGTGAGTGCCACGATGATTGGCTGAGTGTGTCGCAATGAGTGTGGCACAAGATGTCTGCGCCTAAACGTGCTGCGCAACCTGCTACCAAAAACCGGCTTGTCACGGCATAGGGAAATGGCTACTGCCAGACCACAAATATCTTGATGCATCTTGATCGAGCCGGTGAGCGATCTAATCTAGTCCCTTAGCCTTCAATAACCTGCATCAGCGCGGCTCACTGCAAATGATGTCAAGCAACCCGCACCACCACTCACTGCCGATCACTGCCAATTTAAGTGCAAACATTGCGCCAACCAAAGAGATGATCCCATGCCCGCTTCCGCTTTATTGACAGTCATGACCAACGCCGCCCGCAAAGCCGGGCGAGGATTGGCGCGCGATTTCGGCGAGGTCGAAAATCTGCAGGTCTCCGTTAAAGGGCCGGGCGATTTTGTCTCGGCGGCTGATCACAAGGCCGAAGACACTATCTATGCTGAATTGTCCAAGGCTCGGCCTGGCTATTGTTATTTGATGGAAGAGCGCGGCTTGATTGAAGGCCCTGACAAATCCCATCGTTGGATTGTCGATCCGCTTGACGGCACGACCAATTTTTTGCATGGCATTCCGCTGTTTTGCATCTCCATCGGCCTGGAGCGCGACGGCGAGATGATTGCCGGCGTGATCTATAATCCGATCATGGACGAGCTGTTTTCAGCCGAGAAAGGCCGCGGCGCCTACCTGAACGACCGCCGCCGCCTGCGGGTTGCCGCGCGCAAAGATCTGTCCAATGCGGTGATCACAACCGGCATTCCCCATCGCGGCCGGAGTGGTCATGATTTATTCCTTCGCGAATGCCCGCAAGTTATGCGCGAAAGCTCCGGGGTCAGACGCACGGGCACCGCCGCCCTGGACATGGCCTGGGTCGCCGCCGGGCGCTTCGATGGCTATTGGGAACATGGGATCAAGGCCTGGGATATGGCCGCCGGGGTTGTCATTGTGCGCGAGGCCGGCGGGTTCGTATCCGACGCCGAGGGCGGCAATGAGATGCTCGATAAGGGCTCGGTGATCGCCGGTAACCCTCATATTCATAAAGGTCTGGTGAAAATTTTGGCGGACGCTTAAACTGTGTGCGGGAACCACAGTGCTTAGTCGCGATTGACCCAGTGTTGTAAGATCCAGCATGTTGTGCCCCATTCCCCGGCGTCTTATGATCGCTTGCCAATGACCAACATTGAGGCCCCATGCCCGCTTCCGCATTATTGACGCTCATGACCACAGCCGCCCGCAAAGCCGGGCGCAGTCTGGCACGCGATTTCGGCGCGGTTGAAAACCTGCAAGTCTCCGTTAAAGGGCCGGGCGATTTTGTCTCAACGGCCGATCACAAGGCCGAAGACATTATATTTACCGAATTGTCCAAAGCGCGCCCGGATTATTGTTTTCAAATGGAGGAGCGGGGCGTGATCGAGGGGGCGGACAAATCGCACCGCTGGATTGTCGATCCGCTCGACGGCACCACAAATTTCTTGCATGGCATCCCGCTGTTTTGCATCTCCATCGGCCTGGAGCGCGACGGCGAGATGGTCGCCGGGGTGATCTATAATCCGATCATGGATGAGTTGTTTTCCGCCGAAAAAGGGCGCGGTGCCTATCTGAATGATCAACGCCGACTGCAGGTCGCGGCACGCAAAGATCTGTCAAATGCGGTAATCACAACCGGCATCCCTCATCGTGGTCGTTCGGGTCATGAGCGGTTTTTGCGCGAAACAGCGGCAGTGATGAAACAATGCTCCGGGATCAGACGCACCGGCTCCGCTGCCCTGGACATGGCCTGGCTGGCGGCCGGACGCTTCGACGGCTATTGGAAACACGGCCTGAGCCCCTGGGACCTAGCCGCCGGACTGGTCCTTATTCGTGAAGCAAGTGGCTGTGTCAGTGATATGGACGGCGGCATGAACATCATCCAGTCCGGCTCAATCATTGCTGGAAACCCTCATGTTCACAACATGTTAGCAGGCACCTTAAAAAGTATAGAGACCTGAGAGGAACATGACCGACGCGCTTTGGAATTGCGCGCGAGATAAATCAAAGTCCTGCGCTGTATCTCCTGGTCTTAGCCAAATACATCTACCCGTTCACCCAATCTCTACGCCGCACACAGAGCAAGCGCAAGAAATCGCCTGTTTGATTGCCACAATCACGGCTTAAGGACTATTGATCACAAGTTCGCCAGAGTTCTTTGTTTGTTGCTTATTGAGAATAATTGATTTGCAAACAACGCTGTGTCGATTTTGTTGCCGTAGACGCCTATGACTGAGAACGTTCCAGGAAGCGCCGCACTAGCTTTAGCAAGTTCAGCGCGCGTTCCTCGCAACAATTGATTTACGCCCCGATGCGACGGCTCAAATCGCCGCATTATTATATCGTCAATCCTAGTCTGGCCCCGATCTGGCGCCAGTCTAACCAAATGTACTTTTGCGGAGGACTTCAATGGCAAGGACGCGAGCGGCTGATAACGCCTCAGTCCCCTTCCACCGGACCCTGTCATCGCCCTGGGTTTTCCTGGTGCGGATGCTAATCTTTCTGGCCTTGATTGCATTTGGTGCCGTTATACTTAACGCCAGCTCAGACAATGGGCTGATCAATACCATTTCCAAAAACCTGCAATTGAACCTGTTCATAATGTTCGTATTGATGGTCGGCGTGGTTTATGCGTTTCGCCAGGTTACGCGTCTGTTTCGCGAAATTCGCTGGGTAAACGCCTTCCGCATTGCCGATCCGGGTCTGGCCTTTGAACATCAACCAAGACTGCTGGCGCCCATGGCGACGATGCTGCGTGACCGGCGCGGGCATATCTCGCTGTCCACCAGTTCCATGCGCTCAATCATGGATTCCATCGGCTCAAGGCTCGATGAAGCGCGCGATACTGGCCGCTACAGGGTTGGCCTACTGGTCTTCTTGGGACTGCTCGGCACATTTTGGGGCCTGTTGCAGACCATTCAGTCGATCAGCCAGACTTTTGATGCGCTCGACACTACGGGAACCGATGCGGTGGGCGTATTCTCATCGCTGAAACAAGGCCTGCAACAACCGCTCAAAGGCATGGGTACAGCTTTTTCGTCCTCGCTATTGGGGCTTGCCGGTTCGCTTATTCTAGGGTTCCTGGAATTGCAGGCGAACGCGTCGCACAGCCGCTTTTATAACGAATTGGAAGAATGGCTTTCGGGCATTACCGAATTGACACCGGGTGGCACGGAAAACCTTGAAGCCGGCGCGCAGGTCTCCGACCAATTGCAATATGCGGTATTCGAAATTCAACGCTCCTTGTCGGATCTGGCCGAGACCATGCGCACCACTGTTGCAGCTGGCGGCGGCGCGGATGGCGGAGGGAGCGGCGATGAATCGGTACGTGAATTAGCCAAGGGCGTTGACCAATTGGTGCGCCAGATGCGGGCGGAACAAAAGGTCGTGCGTGAATGGGTTGATGAGCAGGCAGCCCAGCAATCGGAAGTGGCTTCGGTATTGAAAAATCTTGCCGGCAATATCCCGGGGCGGCGTTGATCCCCCGTGCGGCGATCGTGACAACCGCGCTAAGGATTTCCTCCCCCGGACCGGACCCGATACCAAGGCACAAATGACAAACCGAACGGTAAGAGAGACTGAACGATAATGGCTTATGGACGCGGACGCAGACGCGAAACTGAAACCAATTTCTGGCCGGGCTTTGTTGATGCCCTGTCGACGCTGCTACTTGTGTTCGTGTTCTTGCTATCAATCTTCATGCTGGCACAGTTTTATGTCAGCCAGGAATCCAGCGGCAAGGACAGCGCGCTGGCTCAGCTCAATCGCCAATTAGCGCAGCTGACCAATCTGTTATCGCTGGAAAAGGGTAGATCCAAATCCGCCGGTGATGAACTGGCCGCATTGCAAGCAACGATCTCCAGCCTGCAATCGGACAATGAGCGTTTATCCGGCCTGGCAGGCCTTGGTACCAGCCGCGCGCGTAAAGCTGCAGCGGCTATCGGCTCGCTCAGCGCCAATTTATCCAAGGAAAAAGAATTATCGAAAGAAGCTTTGTCGCGCGTGGATCTTCTCAATCAGCAAATCCTGGCCATGCGCCGACAACTGGCCGCATTGGAACAAGCGCTCGATGCGTCCGAGCAAAAAGACAAACGTAGCCAGTCCCGCATCTCCAATCTGGGCAAACGGCTCAATGTAGCGTTGGCGCGCAAGGTGCAGGAATTGCAGCGCTATCGGTCCGACTTTTTTGGCCGCCTGCGCGAGTTGCTGGCCAATCGTAAAGACATTCAAGTGGTCGGCGACCGCTTTGTCTTTCAGTCTGAAGTCCTGTTTCCGTCGGGCCAGGCGTCGATGAGCCCGGAAGGCTTGTCGGCTATGGACCAGTTGGCCGATGCGATCATTAATTTGAACGGGCAGATCCCGCCCGAGATCAATTGGGCGCTGCAGGTTGATGGCCATACGGATGCGCGGCCCATCAAGAGCGCCGCCTTCCCTTCAAACTGGGAGCTGTCAACGGCGCGCGCCATTTCCGTGGTCCGCTATTTGATCGCCCGCGGCGTGCCCGCCAATCGGCTGGTGGCCGCCGGGCATGGCGAATTTGCACCATTGGCCGAGGGCAGCAATCTGGACGTCTACCGGCGCAATCGGCGCATTGAGTTGAAACTGACCAATCGCTGATCAGCTTGATGGCACCAGTTGTGATGGCACCAGTTGTGGCGGCACCGGTGGGTGGAACTTGCAGGCATACATATCAGCCATTATTTGCAAACCACCAGCGCGGCAGCAGCAGCAGCAGTGCCCAATGCTTCCCGTCAGCCGCCTCGGCTTGAGCCGGGGTAACCTATTGCGACTTCACATCCAGAAGTATCGGCCAATCAAAGCCGAAACGCCGTCTTGATCCGGCGCACGGTGCCCGTGTGGACCCGCATCACCAGCGTTTCGGTGCGCACAATCCCCTTGCCAAATTGCACACCGGCAATCAACGAGCCGTCGGTGACGCCGGTGGCTGAGAAAATTGCATCGCCTGACGCCATTTCATTCAACTCGTATTTTTTGGCAATGTCTTCGATGCCCAGCGCCCGGGCGCGGCGTATATCGTCTTGACCCATTGGTTTCAGGCGCCCCTGCATCTGGCCGCCGACACAGCGCAAGGCAGCTGCTGCCAACACGCCTTCGGGAGCGCCGCCGCTGCCCAAATAAATATCGACGCCGGATTTTTCCGGGTCCGTTGCCCAGATCACAGCAGCAATATCGCCTGCGGGAATAAGCTGCACGCCGGCGCCAGCTTCGCGCACCTGCGCGATTAGACTGGCATGGCGCGGCCGGTCGAGAATACAGGCGCGCAGATTGGAGACCGGCACGCCTTTAGCTGCGGCCAAGGCATTGAGATTGTCGGCGGCCGACGCGTCCAGATCAACAACGCCGGGCTCAAAGCCGGGGCCGATGGCGATCTTATCCATATACATATCGGGCGCATTCAAAAGCCCGCCTTTTTCGGCGATTGCCAGCACGGACAGCGCATTGGGCATGGCCTTGGCGCAAATAGTTGTGCCTTCCAGCGGATCGAGGGCGATATCGACTTCAGGACCTTCGCCCGAGCCCACCTCTTCGCCGATATACAGCATTGGCGCTTCATCCATTTCGCCTTCGCCAATGACGATGCGTCCGCGAATCTTCAGCTTACCCAGCTCCGCGCGCATGGAATCCACTGCCGCCTTATCCGCCGCCGTCTCGTCGCCGCGTCCCGTCAGCCGCGCGCAAGCAATTGCAGCAGCTTCTGTCACGCGGGCGATTTCGATGGATAGCACCCGATTAAGGATAGGACCGACGGCGGCATCGCTCATGCTCGAACTCCCCAATTATTGCAGCGACTCACTTAATTGGAAACATTCTTAGCACAAATGCAACCACTGCTGCCCGGTTAAATTTAAGCTGATG
>JAJRRE010000157.1 GCA_024279745.1 Alphaproteobacteria bacterium | reverse complement strand
GCGAACCCGACGGATTACATAATGAACCTGACTGTATTTGCGCAAGTCACCTCAGTGACCTTGAAACCGACAAGCCAGGAAGGCTTTTCATTCATCACACTGTTTTTAAATGCGCATATCGTGGTGCAGATTGTCATGTTCGGGCTGCTGATCTCGTCGGTCTGGTCCTGGGCGATCATCATGGAAAAACTGGTCGCCTTTCGCCGCGCCCGCAAGGCCGCCGATCACTTTGAGCAATTATTCTGGTCCGGGCAATCGCTGGAAGAGCTTTACGCCGGGATGGCCGGGGGCAGCAGTTTCTCGATGGCCGCTCTGTTCGTCGCGGCAATGCGCGAATGGAAGCGCTCGGTCGAGGGGACAATCCGGGCGCTGGGCGGCATTCAGATGCGCGTTGAAAAAGTGATGGACGTGACCATTTCGCGCGAGATGGAGCGGCTCGACCGGCGGCTTTTATTCCTGGCCACAGTTGGTTCAACGGCGCCGTTCGTTGGATTGTTCGGGACGGTCTGGGGCATCATGACCAGCTTCCAGGCCATTGCCGTATCAAAAAATTCCTCGCTGGCGGTTGTCGCACCGGGCATTGCCGAAGCTTTGTTTGCTACAGCGCTAGGTCTGCTGGCGGCGATCCCGGCGGTTATATTCTACAACAAGTTTTCAGCTGATTCGGCGGCGCTGGCGCAGCGGCTGGAGCAATTTGCCGACGAGTTTTCCGCCATTGTCTCGCGCCAGATCGACAGCCGGGGCTAGACGCTGAGCGTCTCGTGCTAAGCGCAGATTATGGGCGCGTGCCGTATCCCGGCGATACAAAATACAGAATGCTAAAGTTCGTAAATCAAGGAACAGTCGATGGGTGCAAGTGTAAATATGGGAGGTGGTGGCAGCGGCGGCAGGCGTGGTCGTCGGCGCTCGCGCAAACCGCCAATGAGCGAAATCAACGTGACCCCCTTTGTCGATGTGATGCTTGTTTTGCTGATCATTTTCATGGTGACGGCGCCGCTGCTAACGTCCGGCGTTTCACTTGAATTGCCCTCTTCGACCGGCAAACAATTGCAGCCGACAAATGAGCCGCCGGTTACCTTGTCAATCAAGGCCGATGGGAGGGTGTTCTTGCAAGAAGCCGAAGTGCCGCTTGACCAGGTTGTTACCAAACTGCTGGCCGTCGCCAAGGCCGGTTACAAAGAACAAATCTATGTGCGCGGCGATAAATCCATCAGTTATGAAAAGGTCATGAAGGTGATGGGGCTTATTTCGGCGGCGGGCTTTACGCGGCTGTCGCTGGTCACAAATCTGGATGTGAAAGGGTAAGCAAAAGCTTTGCGGTTTGGGTTTTTCATGTCTGTGCTGCTGCACGTGGGCTTGCTGGCCTGGGCGACGTTGTCCATCCAGTCGGGCCGCGAATTTCGTGTGCCTAAACATGAGCCGATGGCCGTCTCCATTGTGACCTTCGATGAGCTGACCCGGCTAAAAAAAGGCTCACGGTCGGCCAAGAGTAAGCAGGCGATTGCCAAGAAGGCGAAGAAGAAAAACAAGGCCACCAAACCGCCCAAGAAAGTTGTGGCGCGTGCCGTTCCGCCAAGTGTGACGCCGCCGCCGCCCGCGCCCGAACCGCCGCCTGAACCGCCAAAGGCTGCGCCCGCCAAAATCGAGCCGGTCAAGGAGCCACCACCGCAAAAGGATCTGATCGCCGAGGCGCTGAAGAAACAAAAAGTTGCAAAAGCCAAAGCTGCCATAGCGGCCATGGCACTGGCGCAGCAGCGGGCACAAAAGAGCCGGGACGATAAGCGTCTGGCTCAGCAGGCGCAAAAGGAGCTGGCGGAACAGGCGCGCAAAAAAGCGCTGGCGAAAAGGATCGTCGACGCCAAAAAGAAAAAATCCGCCGCGAAGAAAAAGGCCGAAGCCAAACGCAAAGCAGACGCCAAGCGCAAGCGGGCAGCCAAGCGCAAAAAGGCGCGCGCGCGCAAGAAACGACTGGCCGCCAAACGTCGTGCGGAAGCACGCAAGAAACGGCTGGCGGCGGCACGCAAAAAGAAAAAGCGCCGCACGTTTGACGCCGACCGCACGGCGGCTTTGCTCAATAAACTACCCGATGACAGCGGCCGCGAGTTTGTCGATGATAACCCGCTGCCGCGTGAAAAACGCCGATCGCGTGCTGGTCTGGGCGCGCCTGAGGGGCGCGACGATCGGCTGACGGCCAGCGAAGAAGCCGTGTTGAAAAGTATTATCAGCCGCCAACTGGCTGGCTGCTGGAGTTTGCCGGGCGGCGGCGGCGGCACGCAAGTGGCAAGCGTGACCCTGTCCTGGCGGTTGACCCGTTCCGGGCGGCTTGACGGCGAGCCGCGTGTGGTGCGCGGGCGCAATGATGTAATGGGACGAATCGCCCGCGAAGCTGCTATTCGTGCAGTGAAAAGCTGTGCGCCGTTTCGGCTGCCGCCCGATAAATATAAATCCTGGCAGTTTATCGAATGGGAGTTTGACCCGCGCGAAATGCTGTAAGCGGCGGCGCGATAACAGGGGCAAGACGTACTGAAATCCGTGATACCATGAATTGGCGCCGGGGCATCCAGGGGCATAAGGAATTGAGAATGAGTGACATCTTGAGCAATAGAACAACAAGGGTGAGTTTTGGTCGCTCGTCAAAACGCACT
>JAJRRE010000156.1 GCA_024279745.1 Alphaproteobacteria bacterium | reverse complement strand
GGTTTTCTCAATGAACGGAATGGCGCCGACAATCGAGACGTTCCTGGTCAAGGAATGCAGTCCGCCCAGCACATGAATATTGACATCTACATGCTCAGGTACGACGCGCAGGAATGGCGGCTGTTTGGGTAAACCGAAAAACCGGTTTTTGACAGTCGCTGCGACGGTTTCCGCCGAAACGCTTTTGCTGCCTTGAATCATACCGTCAACTTCAACGCGGGTATATGTGTAGCGCAGTTTGGTTTTGCCTGGCTTGGGAAACACATAAACCCCGCCAACACCGGCTGGCGGCGGAACGGGAAATTTTGCCGCCCTATTTTGGGCCTGGGATTGATTGTAACCACCCGGACCTCCCATATAGGATTTTTCCGAATTACCAGCACTGCCAGCGCCGCTAATGATATCCATGATCGGATTATCGCCCGCAAGCGCGGCACTGCTATGCCCGGCCGTGAAGGCGATCAATGCAAACGCCGCAAAACCAGTGGTCCTCAAACCATTCGGCTCAACACCGCGCTGGACTTTCATCCCATTCCCTAAATCCGTCATCCCAATTATTCCCCCTGCCTGAACTAGTTTGGCTGCCTGAATTATTCTAGCTAGCGCGCACTGCTCTGGTCTTGTTACTCATTTTTCATCGCACTTGGCTTCATCGCACTTGGCTTCATGACACCTGACTTCATCGCCCTTGACCTCGCCACACTTGACCACCTCATACTTTCCTTCATCACATTTGGGCGCGCTGTTGTGCATCATGGCGTATTGCTGCAAAGCTTTTGTGCCGTTCATCTTCCAATCTTCCAATCTTCCGCCTTCACCCTAGCCCATCGTCTGTTGCACCGTTATTTCCTTTTTGTTTTAATGTGTTGCAATATGTTTCAAAATGTTTCTGCTAATGGTTTTGAATTTTTGTGACTGCAGAACTGATCATCTTCGTGTAAAGGGGAGCCATGCACGAAGAGGACCACAAAGACCATATCTTGATTGTCGACGATGATGCTGCCCTGTGCGGGCTGCTCAAGCGCTACCTTGAGGGGCACAATTTCTCAGTTGCGTTTGTCGGCAGCGGCCGAGAGATGGACCAATATCTGGAGCGAGCAAGGCCTGATTTTTTGCTGCTTGACCTCAATCTTCCGGGCGAAGACGGGCTTAGTCTCGCCAGCCGCATTCGCAAGACCACAGCGCTGCCGCTTATCATTATGTCGGCGCGCGGTGAAGACGTGGACCGAATTGTCGGGCTGGAAGTAGGCGCCGACGACTATCTGCCAAAACCCTTCAATACGCGCGAATTATTGGCGCGCATTCGCGCCGTTCTGCGCCGCACCCAGCCCAGCCGCCCGTCGCTACAACGCAAGATCTATCATTTCGGCCCCTATTCCCTTGACGTCGATGGCCACCAACTGTTCAAACAAGGGTCCGAAATTGCTTTGACAACCGCCGAGTTTTCGTTGTTGCGGGTGCTGGTCGAACATCCGCGCCGGGTCCTCAGCCGTGATAAATTGATGGATCTGCTGAAGGGGCGCGAACATATGCCGTTCGATCGCTCCATCGATGTGCGCGTGACGCGGCTACGGGCCAAGATTGAGACCGCCCCTTCCTCTCCCGATTATATCCGTACGGTCTGGGGCGAAGGCTATTTGTTTACCCCAGACAGCAAAGAAACGTGACGAGGTGGCAGACAAAATCAAAACCAAAAGACGGTCGTTATTCAAGCGGATCGCGGTAACAATCGGATTGGTCTCGATCTCATTCCAAATCTTTACGCTGGTGGTGCTGCTGGCGTTGGTATTGGTTCCGCTTGGCATCCGGGCGGCGGACGATCTTGCCGCGCATGTGGTTGTTTCCGCCAAAAGTTGGGCGCAAGCGCCGCCCGCACAACGCGCCGTCTTGGGCAGGCAAATCAAAGCCGATCTTGGCCTGATCGTAAAAGCCGCCGATCAACCGCTCACTGCAAGCGCCAAAATTATGCCCTATCTGCATTTCTTGGAATATGCGCTGCAAAGGCGAACACGCACCACCCTCACCATCAAAAAGACCTATGACACAGCCGGCACGGCTTGGTACTGGAGCGACATTCCCGTCGGTAGCACACTTGTACGGGTTGGGTTTGAACGCGCGCGCGTCGGCGCCTATCCCGAGCTGGCATTTTCCATCGTGCTGCTGTCAGGCGTATTGGTTGGCTTCGGTACGGCGATCCTGTTATCGCGGCGCCTCAACCGGCCACTTGAATCCCTGGCGCGCAATATTCGCAAAATCGGCCGTGGCCGCAATCCCCGTACCATCCCGGAGACCGGCCCGCCGGAGTTGGTTTCGGTCTCGCGCAGCATCAATGCCATGAACCTGCAAATTCAAGATTTGATCGCCGACCGCACCGCCTTGCTTGCCGGGTTATCACATGATCTGCGCTCGCCGCTCGCACGCGTGCAACTGGCCACGCAAATTATGCCGGACGCAAATGATCCGTCATTGAAAGCCCAAATAGAGCGGGACCTGTCGGAGATGAACCTGCTGATCGGCGAATGCATTGCCATCAGCCGCGGCCTGCATGAGGAACAAAGCGAACGGTTCGAGCTGGTGCCTTTGGCGCAAAAACTGGCTCAGGATTTTCAAAACCAAGCGATCAAAATCACTACGATTGGCGACCGGGAACAATTCAGCGTCCTAGCCCCGCCGGTAGCCTTAAGCCGGGTGCTTGCAAATCTGCTCGGTAACGCCGTGCGCTATGGGGCGGGGAATCCCATTGAACTGCGCCTGACCCGGCAATCACGCCATATCACAATCGCTGTGCTTGATCGCGGCCCCGGCATTCCGCAAGGCAATAGCAAAGACATCTTCCAGCCATTCGTGCGCCTTGACACACCTTGTGACGGCAGCTCGGGCGGCAGCGGTTTAGGGTTGTTCATTGTCAAACAACTGGCTGATGCCAATGGCTGGCAGATCGAGCTTCGCCCCCGGACAAGCGGCGGAACTGCTGCGTGCCTCACACTGGACGCAGCTGCACCGGCTTAATGGTGCTGGCCCGCGAACCCGCGCACCTACCCGCGAACCCTGCGCCCTTGCTCGCAGTCCTGGCGCACTCAGCCCACTTGCCCCCGCACTCAGCGTACTTGCCCCCGCGCTCAGCGCACTTGCCCCCGCACTCAGCGTACTTGCCCCCGCGCTCAGCGCACTTGAATGCCGAGACAAACCGGGCCAAACTCGGTTGCAAAAAACAGATCACCATATTTGCACATAAGGGGCCTTCATGGACGCCGCTACTCAACCTTCTGACCATTCGGGTCTCCTGCACCGTACCGCACGGGTGTTTCTTTCCATGATCATAGCCGCCGCGATCGCCGCCGCCGGCATTTTGCTGGCCCGCCATGAGCTGTTATTCGTCGACACCATCGACCGCTTTCTGGGCGACTGGCGCACGGCAGCCTTATCACCGCGCGCCCCCGCCCAGCGTTCTGATATAGCCGTTGTGTTGATTACAGAAGAGACGCTCCTTGATTATCCGGCGCGCTCACCCATTGACCGCAGCCTGATGGCTGATCTGATCACCGCCATTGATGGCGCGCAGCCAAAAGCCATCGGTCTTGATCTCATCTTTGATCGCAAATCCGCCCATGATGCGAAGTTCATGGCCGCGCTCGACCGTGCCAGATCGCCAATCATTTTGGGCGCCATCGATGAGCGCATTCAGGTTCCGCCCCAGTCCCTGGCAATCCAGAAAACGTTTCTGCGCCGAGCCGGCAAACCCGTAGGGCATTTGATGTTCCTGCGCGAGAAAGGCAAATTGACCGGCTTTGATAATGCGGTGCGATTACTGGCGCCGCCGCCGCGCGCCCATCCCGAACGGCTGGCCTTTTCGACAATGCTGGCGCGAACCGCATTGGGGAAAGGCGACGCTACCGCCAATCATGGTGAAACAACGCCGCCGGGCCCAGCCAAATCCCTGTTGGGAAAACTGGCTACCAAACGCACCATATCGTGGCAACTACCGCCCGCCGATGACGCCCAGCCGCTGTTCCTGACCCTCAAAATTCCGCAGCATTCTCCCGTTGAGCGCAGCGCGTCGCTCACAAGATCTTTCCTGAAAGCTGGCGCCGGCTGCTGCGCGGGCGCATTGTGCTGATCGGCGGCGGGATGCTCGACATGGACGGCCATATCACGCCGTTATCGATCCGCGACGGCAGACCCATCCCCGGGGTCTATATTCACGCCCAGGCGCTGGCGCAAAAGCTTGACGGCACGCGCGACATCAGAACCCTGCCGCCGCTGTGGACGCTTGCCGCCGTGTTTATCGTGGCCTTTATCTGCTTCCAACTGGGGCGCAGCTGGAATGTTCGCAGATATGAAAAAACGTTCCAGTTCATTGGCTTAATCATTCTTGGCCTGATAAGCCTGGGCGCCTTCTGGCTGTTCCGCCTGACCATTCCCTCGGGCGCCATGACCTTCGCCTGGCTGATCGGCGCCATTGCCGGCCATTATAGCAGTGCAATATTTCGCCGCCTTGGTCTGCAAGGTTAATTGGGCTTGACGCCCGGGTCTCAGCGGGCCCATTCTGCGAGGTCGGGCCTGGCGGTTCGCTCCAATGTTCATGACTATGATCAAGAGGTTTTTCATGCGGTATTTTTATCTTATGTTGGCAGCAATTATTGTTGCGCCGATCAGCGCAACCGGACCGGCACTTGCTGCGGCACCCGGCTATGAAATCATGACCAGCTCAACCGATAAGCTAAAGCCGGGCCAGACCTTTCCCGCAGGCGCCAGGATCAACTTGCCCGATGGCAGCAAAATTACTTTCATTGATACAACCGGCGGGACTGGCGTGCAGAAATCCTGCATCGGTCCCTATGACGGTCCGATCAGCACCTGCAAAGGCCCGAAAAAGCTCTCCTTCTGGTGCCGCCTTACGGGAAGCTGCAACAAGAGCGGCGCAGTGGTTGGCGGCCAGCGCTCAATCCGCAAGGATCGCCCGGTGGTTGGCGGCACGCGCGGCATGATCCGCAAACCCGCGCCCAAGGAATAGTGCCGGATGGCGCGCGGGGTACGCGGCAGTGGTAACAGTAATTATGAGGTATTTTGCCATGACCATCGCGCGCTTTATTCTCGCCATCGCCTTGATGCTGTTCGCCGCTGCTCTACCAGCTCGTGCGACTGAGCCCGCTGGCTCAGGTGAACCTGCCTGGCTCGGGGCGCAGGTTGAGACGGTAACGCCGCAGCTCATGGCAAAACATAAACTTTTGCTGCCCTTCGGCGCGCTGGTCACGGGCGTTGCCGCCGACAGCCCTGCCCTTAAGGCCGACATTCGCATTGGCGATGTGATCATCTCCATCGGCGCCAAGCCGGTGGTGACAGCGGACATGCTGACAGCAGCGCTGAAAGAGCTGGCGCCCGGCACCAAAGTCACCATTGCCCGCGCCCGCATCACCACAAAAAGCGTGACTGTTACCCTCGCCGCCAAACCAAAAACCAAGCCCGCCAAACCCAAATTGCCGCTCAGCCCGCCATTGTTGATGCTCGATACGGGCGGGCATATGGCGCAAATTAGAGATGTTATATTTACGCCGGACGGGCGCTTTATCGTCTCAGCCAACGATGACAAAGTGATCCGAGTCTGGGACTGGCGCCAGGGCAAAACCGTCCGCACCATTCGCGGGCAAAGCGGACCGGGACAAGAGGGCAAAATCTACGCCATGGCCCTGTCACCCGATGGTAAACTTCTGGCTGCGGGGGGCTCGACCAAAGAAAACGAAATCCGCCTTTACGACTTTGCCAGCGGCAGGCTGCTGGCGTTGCTCAAAAAGCATGAAAACGTGGTTACCGATCTGGCCTTTTCGCCCGACAGTCACCGGCTGATTTCTAGCAGCGCCGATTTAAACGTCATCATTTGGGATGTAACAAAGCCCCATCAGCCCAATCCGCTACTTCCTCTCAGGGGACATAAAAGATATATCTATGTCGTTGGCTTTACACCCGATGGACAGCGTGTCGTCACTGGCAGTGATGATCAGAATCTGAGGCTATGGCGGGCAGCGGACGGCAAATTGCTCAAAACCATGACCGGCCATCGAGATAAAGTGCGTGCTCTGGCAGTTAACCCCAAAACCGGCGTCATCGCCAGTGGCGATTTGAACGGCACCATCCGGCTCTGGAATGGCAAAACCGGGAAATTTATTAAATCACTGACCAGTCCGAGCACGGGCGCCGGTGCGTTGGCCTTTTCGCCCGACGGTACAAAACTACTTACAACTTGTGGCCAGGACTGCAATGATAATTTTGCTGACACCATCTTCGATTTCACCACCGGTAAACAACAAACGACCTATCCTGGTCATGATAATATCGTACTTGCCGCCGCCATCAGCCCCGACGGCAAATGGGCAGCAACCGGAGGCGGCAACAAACAGGAGATTCACGTCTGGGCAGTGACTAACGGCCGGCGATACAAAGATAAGACAGGAACAGCCCCGGCGCTGAAAGGCAGCGGTGCCCCCGTTTGGGCCGCGGGCTACAGTAAAAATGGTAGCGACCTCGCCTGGGGGACAAAATGGACGCGAGAAAATGCAGTATCGGGTCGCGGTCCGTTGCAATACTCATTACCACTGCCGTTGAATGGTGTGGTGCTCGGCGTGCCAATCGCTTTGTCAAAGACTAAAAACACCGCCCCCCTAACACGCACCCCAATTCCTCCCCGGGGTCGTTTAGCAGGCGCGGTGCAAGATGGGGAGGGGGGCAATATCAGGGGGACGGCAAAACATGGCAAATGGTCTCTCAATCATCGCCCTGGCGGGGACTATGGAGCAAAAGATGCAATTCTTGATATTCGAAAAGATGGCAAAGTGATTGCCTCTATTACCCAAGATGCCACAAACGGCTACCGACACCGCGCTTATAGTTTCACGCCCGATGGCAAGACCATACTTTCCGGTGGTGCCCATGGTCATCTAAAATCCTATAAACTATGGGGCAAAAAGATCGGGGATTTTATCGGCCATCAGGGGGACATCTGGGCGGTAACACCATCGCCCGATGGGCGGTTTCTGGTTTCCGGCAATTCCGATCAAACCATAAAACTCTGGAACCTCAAAACCCGCGAGCTGATCGTCACCCTCTTCCATGGCAATGACGGCGAATGGGTTCTATGGACACCTCAGGGCTATTTCACCGGCTCACCGGGCGGCGCCAAGCTGGTTGGCTGGCAGATCAACAAAGGCCCGGCAAAAGCCGCCGCTTATGTCACCGGCCAGCAATTACGTGAAAAACTCTATCGCCCGGACATTATCACCCGCGCTATTCAGCTCGCCAGCGCCAAAGCCGCGCTCAAAGAGGCGGGCCTTGCCAAGGTCTCCGTCGCAGATATTTTGACCAAACTACCGCCTGAAATCCGCGCTGCTGCGGACGCGCAGGCCAGCGGCGGCTCCGCCACCATCGGCCTGCAATTTGGCAAGAACGATCTACCCGTCACCAGCGTCTCGTTCTTCGTCTCCAACGGCAAAACCGAAACCAAAGTGAAGGCCGAACGCCAGCCGCTGCCTGGTGAGGCCGCCGCACTACAAGCCCAGGGCTATGATCTGCGCGCTTACCGCATCCCGCTGTTTGCGGGCGTTAATAAAATCCGCGTGGTGGCGACCAACGGCGTCGGCGAAAGCACGCCGGCGTTGGTCTCGGTCCAGCATAATGGCGAAGGCGCTCTGGATAAGCGCGGCACGCTGTGGCTGCTCGCCGTCGGCGTCGATAACTATCCCGGCGCGCCCGGCATTTATGATAATTTGCGCTATGCCGGGGCCGACGCCACAGCTTTCGCCGCCACCGCCATCGCCCGCATGACGGGTCTGCATGGTAGCGTGCGCGCAACCGTGCTGGTCAATGGCGGCAAGGACGGCGAGCCGACCCGCGCCAATATCGTGCGCGCCCTTGAAGGCATCGCCAAACTTTCGCGCGCAACCGATACGGTAATGCTGTTCTTTGCCGGTCATGGCGAGAACTGGAAGGGCGGGCGCTATCATTTTCTGCCGACGGATTTCAAACGCAAGAGCCGCGACAACATCGGCCGCAATGTCATTGACTGGGCCAAAACCATTCAGGGCACCATCACGGCGGCGCGCGGGCGGCGGCTGGTCTTTGTCGATGCCTGCCGCGCCGGGACGGCCCATTTCAATGCCAAGCTGCTCGGCGATGCGCTGGCCGACCGCTTTGTCGCCTTCGCCGCCTCGGCTGCCAATCAGGACGCTTATGAATTTGCGTCAGAGGGCCACGGCGCTTTCACCGCCACGCTGCTCGCCGGCTTCAAAGGCGAGGCCCGCGATCCGGCCCGCCGCGCGATCACCGTCTACCGCCTCGGCACGTTCGTCAATGAGGCGGTCAGCGCCCGCACACAAGGCCGCCAAACCCCCGAATACCAATCCGGCCAGGGAAATTTCATCCTCGCGCGGTAAGGCGGACGTCGGCAATGGCTGCGACAGCGCCTAATGCCCGTTTGGCAGCACGCCGATTTGCGGCATCTTGGCGAGGCCCGTTTGGCGGGCGTGGTCTTCGAAACCCTTATTGCGCCAGAAAAACGCGCCGGGCATGGTCGTGGGAATAACCAGCACATAAAACAGGGCCCGGCCAAGGATGGCGCTGAGCAGGATCGAGAGGCTGAGGGCGGCCGCAATCGACTGGCCCATTACGCCGCCGGGCAAACCTGACAACGCGATCAAGCCAAGCGCGATAATATTCCCCGCCAATAATCCGTTGCGCAACAGATAGGGCCAGCCAAAGCGCGTCGCCTGCACCATCATTGCCGCCGCCCCCTCGCCGCTTTGCTTGCGCATATCGCGCGCGTGAATCAGCAGCCCAACCGCCTCCAATATGAGCCCGGCGAGCAAGACAATCGCAATGGCACGCACTTCGATATCAAAGCCATGCCACAACGCAGCCGTCGCGCTCAACAATAAAGCGCCGAGCGTTATCGCCGAGCCGATGAAACTGCTCGCCGTCTGCCAATGGTTCCAGAACGGGCGCGCCGGAATGAGATAAAGCTTGATCATATAATACAGCCCAACAAGCGCCCCGAGCAGTGCGCCCAGCCCCGGCAGCACCGCCAAAAGGCTAGCCATGTCGGCGCTGAGCAAATCCAGATAATGCGGGCCGAGCAAACCGGCAAGGCCATAGCCTACCAACGCCGCGAAGAACAATGACACCCCGGCGATCTCGCGGCTGACCGGCGACAGACGCCAATTGTTAAAGCCGCGATAAAAGCGCAAGGGTTTGCCCAGATGCAGGTTGAGCGTGATCAGCCCGATACCGAGCACCGCGGCCAAAACGGCAATCAGCGGCGGCATAAAAGCCATGGCAGCCAGATAGCGGCCTTGCGGGTCAAACCAACTGCTAAGCAACACAAGCACGAACGCGCCCATTACCGCCTGCGTAAACAGTGTGAAAACAATATGTGCGTTCTCGTGGCTGGTCAGCAGCGCCTTGAGGTTCCATTGCCGCGGCCCGTCCAGCTTGCTTTCATCGGGTGCGGAGATAAAGCCTTCGTCCCCACCACGCACATATTTAACGGGCGCGCTGTCTGGGCGCGTAAAAATGCGCTGCAACGTTCGCGACAATTGAAAGCGAATATTGGGATGAGTGATCTCCGGCGTGGGAAAGCCGGGGATCTGTGTGCTGGCCTGCTCGCGGCCCTCGGGCACATTCTCAATGACGCCAAAATCGAGTGCATTTCCAAGACAGGCGGAGACACAAGCGGGTTTCAAACCGACTTCCAGTCGATCGACGCACATATTGCATTTGGAAACCTCACCCTTCACCGGATCAAGCTGCGGTGCATTATAAGGGCATACCCAGGCGCAATAACCGCAGCCAAAGCAGATGTCCGGGTCCTGCAACACCGCGCCATATTCAGCAAACTTTGTATAGGCGCGGGTCGGGCACCCCTTCAGGCAGACCGGATCGTCGCAATGGTTGCAGGCCATGGAGATGTTGAGGCGCGCATAATCTGGATAGGACCCGCTCTCGACAAAGCCGACAGAGCGAAAGGCGATATGCGAGGGGGTATCGTTTTTCTCCGAGCAGGCCGCCTCGCAAGCATGGCAGCCGATGCAATTGTCGGCGGTGAAATAAAATCCATGCTGTTTGTAGCGGTTGGGGTTATCACTGATCGCGCCATCACCGTTGATCTGCATGCTCTGCCCGCGCGCCTCATCGCCATCGGGTACTGTCTCAATTGCCTGTCCATAACGGTTTGCCTGCTTGGTTTCCTTGTCCCACAGATAGGCATAATGCGGCTCATCTTTTCGTGTTTTGAACATGATCAGAATTTTCTCATTTCCATGCTGGCCTTGGCCGCTTCCACCTGATCGACAAGCAGCTCAATACGTATCGCCGATTGCTTATAGGCGGGCTGGCGTGAATAAGGATCGAGCAGACCAAGGGTGAGCCGGTTGGCGCAGTCGTGAAAGTGAAACGGCAAGAATATCATATTTTGCGGCACCCGGTGCGTCGGCTTGGCCATGACAATGGCGTCAGAGCGGCGCGAGACCAGCCGCACATAATCGTCCGCCTTAATGCCCAGTTCATGCGCCGCATCGGGGTTGATCTCGATAAATGGGATCGGCGAATATTTATTATTATCGGCCAGCTTGCCGGTCTTGGAACGGCCATGCCAATGCTCGATCAACCGCCCGGTATTGAGCCAAAACGGAAACGCCTCATCGGGCACTTCGTTATTGTCGACAAAGGCAAGCGCGATCAGCTTGGCTTTGCCATCGGGGTAGCGGAAAGTGCCATCTTCGGTATAAATGCGTTTGCCGCCCGTTGGCGGGGTCTCGCCGCGCGCCAATTGCTCTGCGCTATAGGGCCATTGCACGCCGTGCACCCGTTCCAGCAGCGCATGGCTCATGCCGGAAATATCCGCCAGCCGCCCCTTTGACAGCTCACCCATTTCGCTGAAAATTTCCGTCGCGGTGTCGGGAAAGTTTAACGCGTTTTGTTTGTTGAAGCGCCTGGCTATCTGATTGAAGATCCACAGATCGGGCTTGGCTTCGCCCGGCGGTTTGGTTAGCTGTTTGACCACATTGACCCGCCGCTCGGTATTGGTCATGACGCCGTCTTTTTCCGCCCAGGTGCCAGCAGGCAAAAAGGCATGAGCATATTGAGCGCTTTCCGTATCGCGGTAACAATCCTGCACAGCGCAAAACTCAAGCTTCTCCATCGACTTTCGAATGCGCGCGGTGTTCGGCAGCGAGCTCATCGGATTGGTTGCGATGAGCCATAGCCCCTTGATCTCGCCGGTCTCGATCGCGCGGTAAATATCGGTCTGAAACATCCCGCGCTTTTTGGGGAAGAATTCCGGATCAACGCCCCAGAATTTGCCGATGTCTTCGCGGTCCTGTGCGTTCTCCAACAGGCGATAGTTAGGCAAGCCGGAGCAGGACGACCATTCACGCGTGCCCATGGCGTTGCATTGCCCGGTGATCGACAAACTCGTGCCGCCGGGCTTGCCGATATTGCCGGTGATCAGCGCCAGATTGTTAATGCCAACGACACCGTCCGAGCCATGGGTACTTTGGTTGATGCCCATAGTCCAGATCTGCATCGCCGCCCCGGCCTTGGCGAACAGCCGCGCGACAACGCGAATGGTGTCCTCGTCAATGCCGCAGATTCTGGCGGCGCGCACCGGGTCCCATTTGGCAACCTCCTCGCGCAAGCTCTCTATATCGTTGGTATTGGCTGCAATGTAGCGCGCATCTTCCAACCCCTCATCGAAAATGACATGGCACAGCGCATTCATAAGCACGACATCGGTGCCCGGCGTCACCGCCAGATGGATGTCGGCATTTTGCGCCAGCATGGTCACGCGCGGATCAATCACAACGAGCGGAAAGGGCCGTTTTTCCTGCGCGTCTTTCATGCGCCAGTAAATGATCGGGTGTTGCTCGGGCAAATTCGAGCCCCAGGCGATTAGGCAATCGGTGTGTTCAAAATCCTCATAGCAGCCAGGCGGCCCATCGGAGCCGAAGGACCGCTTATAGCCCGACACGGCCGAGGCCATACACAAAGTTGTATTGCCGTCATAATTATTGGTACCGATCAACCCGCGGGTCAGCTTGCCGAGGGTATAAAATTCCTCCGTCAGCATCTGCCCGGTGGAGACAATGGCGAAAGAATCGCGGCCATGTTGATTTTGAATGCGCCGGATTTCATCATGCACCCGATCAAGTGCCGCATCCCAGGGAGCTGGTTGAAACGCTTCATGGATCGCGCCGCGCATCAGCGGCTCGGTACCGCGCCCGGCCGAATCAAACAGCTCATGTTCGAAGATGCCCTTCAGGCACAGCTTGCCGCGATTAACATCGGCACCGCCAACACCGCGCGACGACACCGGCTTGCCCGCATCATTGAGGCCGACTTCAATCGAGCACCCCGTCGAGCAATAACCGCAAGTGGCAGTTTTCCACTTCACCACCGCCTTGTCGGCAATCTTGATCGGATTGCGTTTGCTCCGCCCAAACAACATTGATCAGCACCTTTCTTGCGTTACCACTCGCCCCTAATCTGCCTTGCGTCCCCCGGCATAATACGAGCGAGACCAGATATTTTCGGCATTAGATTGAACCACTCCGGTTTCTTTTCGCTCACGGCGATTTCGAGCAGAGCTCGAGCCTGCGCGGGCGCGCCGAACTGTCGGCGGTGCTGCAGTCGCAGCCCGTGGGGGTTCGATCTAAGGCTGAACTGCTTTAGACGAATGGTTAACAGCAGAGCAAAAGCTGTGCCAACCCTCACAACTTGTGTATGGTATTGATAAGGCGAAGTTTTTTATGACGGCCTGTATATCAAGCACATCAATTGTGTGCCTGTTTTTAGGGCAAATGGGTGTTTGTTGCGCAGTGCACAATTTTCACAGTTTAACCGAATCAGCAGCCGCTGTCACAGTGCTAGTCGATATCGCGGTCACCAGCTGCCCGCTTGCGCCCGGTGAACATGGCGCGCACCAGATTTTCCCGATGCCGCATCCCGGCCAGGAACACACCAGCAATATGCAGCAATACAAGGCCAAGCAACCCGCTGGCCATGATTTCATGTCCCTCTTCCACCCAGTCGGCGCGGCTGAATTGGTCAAGGGTCAACATCCAGCCGGACACGGATACCGCGAGCATTCCCAGCAGCAACGCGATCACCATCGCCCCGCCTGCCGGATTATGCCCAACATACCGCGCTTCAGAGCCCCGCACCATCTCCCCCACATATTCAAGCGTTTTTTCCGGCCCTTTTACAAATTGCGTAAATCTCGCATAGCGCGTGCCAATCAGCCCCCAGATCAAGCGCAGCAATACCAGCGCTCCTGCCGCGTAGCCGGCCCATTCATGCAAGGCTTCAAAATCGTCCTCGGTGAGCCAGGCAATCACAAAGCTGATCACCAAGGCCCAGTGAAAAACACGAACAAAAATGTCCCAGACCCGCACCGAAGGTGGCGGCGTTGCGGCACTGTGCACTGATGTTTGCGAAGAATTTGCTGTCCTGTGGGGCATGGCTTTTCTCTGGTTACCCGTTGCGAAAAGGGGCGGGAGGAGCACGCGACGGTCGCACCAGACCAAGCTGGCACTGGTTGCCGTTACCATCGCAGTAACCGCAGCAACCACCGCGCAATGTATAAAACATTGAACGCTGACCACTTTTTGAACGCCGCTCATAAGCGTTACGTCATACATCTATTTGCAGCCGCCGTAATGCGCAAAATTAAATTAACCACCGCGCACATTATTAGTAGCAGACAAGACCTTACAGCCCCCTGAAGCAAGCCGTTACTGACTCTCAAGACTGTTGTAAGTAAGCTGTAAGGCTCGATCACGTAAGGTACTACAAATTCAGCTAGAATTATCAGTTCGTCGGCAACTTACGTTACGATTTGTGTGCGTTGATTATTGGACCGCGTATTTGATGGGACAGTTTTCCATGAGCGAAGGAAGATGCTTATGAGGTATTTTTTACCGTTTGCCGGGATCAGAACCCGCCTGAACCGATCATTCATGTCCAATTCACTGGACTGTGCAATATCAATATTACCAAGCGGGACCTAATTCTCACATCTTGCCCGTTTAATACTTTTAACGTTAAGCAACCTGATCGACAGCAAAATGACATTAGATCGCAGAACATTAGATCGCAGAACATTATTAGCCGCCGTTTTACTGTTGCCGCTATTGCACCCGGCGCCGGCATATGCCGATGGTGACGATGACGGCGATGATGACGACGACCACAAGAAGAAACGTCGCCGCCGGCGCAAACGGCGCAAACGTCGTCGTTATCGCGATAATGACGGCGATAAAAGTAGACATGATCATGAGCGCGCTGCCACTGCCCGCAAATCCGGCGACATCCGCCCGTTGCAGGAAGTATTGGCCAAAGTAAAAAAAACTCATCGCGGCGAAGTTGTCGGTGTGGAATTTGAAATGGAAGATGGGATCTGGGTTTATGAGCTTAAAATTGTGACGCCCAAGGGCCGCTACCTTAAAATCTATGTCGATGCCAAGACAACAAAGATTCTCAAAGTCAGGGGTCGCTAATGCGCATTTTGCTGGTCGAGGACGAAGAAAAAATTCTCAGGCGGATCGAGCGCGCACTAAAATCATCAGGCTATATCGTTGAAATTTCTGGTGATGGTGAAGATGCGTGGTTTCGCGGTGACACCGAAAATTTCGACGCCGTTGTGCTTGACCTGGGTCTACCGCAAATGGATGGCATTCAAATTTTAAAACGCTGGCGCGCGGCCGGGCGCCTGATGCCCGTTTTGATTTTGACGGCACGGGGCAGCTGGATGGAGCGCGTTGAAGGCATTGATGCGGGCGCCGATGACTATCTGCCCAAGCCGTTTCAAATGGAAGAATTGAAAGCCCGGTTGCGCGCGCTGGTACGCCGTTCAACCGGCGCTGCCCAAACAATCTTGCAGGCTGGACCGGTGTCCCTCGACACCCGGCAAATGCTGATCTCGATAGATGGGGCAACCATAGACCTTTCAATCTTGGAGTATCGGCTGATCAGCTACCTTATTCATCATAAGGGCCGCGTCGTGACCCAGCTGGAGTTAACCGAACATGTTTACGGCGAAGATATTGAACGCGACAGCAATGCGGTTGAGGTGTTAGTGTCGCGGGTGAGAAAAAAGATAAAAGTTGATTTGATCGTCACCCGCCGTGGCTATGGTTACACCATCCCCGATGATTTACCCGGCCCGGACGACGACATGCCGGACAGCTCTGTGAATGCCTAAATGAATGCCCAAAAACTCTCTTAGACTGCGATTGCTGATTGCCGGCGGCCTGACCCTGACGCTTGCCCTGGCGGCGGCTGGGCTGGGGCTTGAAATATTGTTTGAACGCCATGTTCAGCGCCGTGCCATTGCCGAGATGGAGACCGATATCCGGCAATTGCTGGCCGGCCTGCAAGTCTCAAAAGAGGGCAAAATAACTTTACGCCGGGTCCCCTCCGACCAGCGCTATGAACAACCTTTTAGCGGCGTTTACTGGCAGGTTAAATCTACAAGCGACACTATTAAACGCTCGCGCTCCTTGTGGGACGACGAATTGGCCATGCCGCAAGACGATCTACCGAACGGTGGTCAACATATCCATCGAATTAGCGGTATCAACAATACGCAATTACTGGCGATTGAGCGTAAATTATCGGTCCGTCGCGGCGACAAAACTTTCAATTTATTACTGTCAGCCGCTGTCGAGCGAACGGAAATTTCTGAAGCCGTTCAGGAATTTCGCAACGATCTGGCACTTTCACTGGGCCTGCTGGGTATCGCCCTGATGATCGCTTTGTGGACCGCTATCAATCTTGGGCTGTCGCCATTGCAAAAACTGCGCGATGCGTTGGGCCTGCTGCGCGAGGGCCAGGCCAAACGCTTGGCTGGGGACTTCCCCGCCGAAGTGGCGCCGCTGGTTGGCGATCTCAATGAGATGCTCGATCAACAGGAACGATCGATCAAACAGGCTCATGCCAGAGCCGCCGATCTGGCCCACGGCCTTAAAACACCGCTAACGGCCATGTCCATGTTGGCCGAAGAAATGCAAGAGCGCGGCGAGCATGACAATGGCCAAGAACTCGCCGAATATGCAGACCGGATGCAGCGCTATGTCGAACGCGAGCTCATCTTGGCCCGCACCTCGTCATCAACCTTGCGCAAACATGACACGACCCGATTAAACCATATTATTCCGCAGATGATCCGCACCATGCGCCGGCTTCCGCGCGGGGCACAATTGGATTGGTCTGTCGATATTGCCAATAATGAAACGTTGCGGGTCGACGACACTATTTTGGGTGAAATTTTCGGCAATATTTTGGACAACGCTCGCAAATGGGCGCGCAGCAGCGTCGCCGTTACGGCACGCACGGTCGGCGACACGGCTATTGTTACCATCATTGACGACGGCCCTGGCGTTGCCCCTGAGCGGCTGAGCGAAATCGACCAACGGGGGGAACGCCTGGATAGCCGCCGCGACAGTACCGGCCTTGGCTTGTCAATTGTCAAAGATGTCATGGCACAATTAAACGGCACGCTGACCATGGTCTCACCGCCCCGCGGTCGCGCAACGGGGTTGGAAGTCAAACTGGAATTTCACTGACGGCACTGGAGCATGATCGACATTGCTGGAATCAATATCACAGAAGTGGCATGCTCCTGAGTTCTTGTTTGAGAGTCTGATTCACGTTCCAATTGAAAACTCCCCGTGCACCTGCACGTCTTGACATGACCTGCTTCCACTTAAACTGATCAGATTCTAGTTGTACCAATCTCAATTTGCCGCGGGTGATGGATCATACTCTTCAACGCTCATCGTGCCATCTTCGGAGCGCGTGCAGAATTTGAACGCCTGCTCTTTGAACGGACCTTCGATCAATTGATGGACCATTGCTTTGACAATTTTTGGCGACCCAATGGTCTCAATAATCCAAAGATGTGAGCCTGAATTCCATTCATCGCCCGACAAAAGAGATCGCGTGCCATTTTGAGCGACCAGCTTTTGATTAAGCTCATCCGACAACCGCGCCCACAGCAATACACCAAGCGGCGTCGTAATCTGACTGTCCTTGGCCCGCGCTTCTGCAACCAGATATTGGTTGGTTGTCACGGCAGGTAAAACAAACTTGCGCAATTCGCTCAACGTCATTTTCTGGAATCGCCGCGAAAACATCATCACCGATACTACTTTTCCAAGCGATCCGGCCAATGGCGTCGTCAGCATCTGTACGGCAGGCGCGGCTTGTTCGCTCAGCTCACTCTGCTGTACCATCGCTGCTGGACCGTGGATTGGTTGCTCCGGCTCGCCGACTTGAACCGGCATTTGCGGGTCGGGTGCCGGGGGCTGCGACTGTTGCAGCGGCGGCATGGGAGTTGGTTGTTGCGGAACAGTTGATGCGGCATCAACTTGCGGGACTTGCTCCGACGCGGCTTGCTCTGATGTTTCCTTTTTGTTCCAAAACGCCATTTTTCGAGATCTCCTGGAAATTGTCTTTATTTAAATATTATTCAGCTAGCGGAATAGCCACAGTTCAGCATATTTATGTGGGTTATTGTAATAGCCCCGAAGGGTCTAATTGACAAAATTTCTTAGGTTACAGGCATACATTTTTGAAGTTTTTGCTTAAGCTGTTGTATTGTTGAGGAAAATAAATTCAAATTTATTGCTTAAATTAATACTCGTAATCAAACAGTCAGCACGTCTTGTTGTTTTAATTTCCAACCGGGATCGAGCGCGCATCCATAATAAGCACCGCAATATTGTCACCCGTTAGGCTGCGCAGAAAATTCACCAGTGATTCTTGCTCAGAAGGGCTCAGTCCAAGCGGCTCAAGGGCAGGATCAAGCCCCGGATTTGGCGCCCCGCCGCGATCATAAAATTGCACAACATCTTTCAACGTGGGCAAAGAGCCGTCATGCATATAGGGCGCGCTCAATTCCACATTGCGCAGCATTGGCGTTTTATAGCGATACAAATCATCCGGATTATCAGTCACTTCCAAACGGCCAAAGTCCTTTTGCGGCCGATCACCAACGCTGCGAATAACGTCACGCGCCAATTTGACGGTGACCCCCGGCGCAATCTCAACATCAATCGGCGGGCCATCCTGGGCGTCGTTCAAATCGCGCGCCGATCCGATCCCGGTATTGTGCAGGCCGTGATCGGTAAACAGGGCCGAGCGCTCGCCGATCAAATGGCAGCCGCCGCAGCGCGCCTTGCCGATGAATAATTGATAGCCGGCGATGGCCTGCGCGCTCATTGCCTGTTTGTCGCCGCCAAACTTCCAGCGATCAAATGGCGAATTAGCGGAAACAAGTGTGCGCTGATAACTGGCCAGCGCCTGCCCCAGATTAAGAACATTCGGCGGCGCAGCGAATGCACGATTGAATAAAGCGCTGTAATTATCGAGCTTTGAGATTTTTGCAATGAGCAGCCCCATTGACGGATTGGCCATTTCGCGATGCGCCAAAAGCGGGCCGAAAATCTGCGTCTCCAATGACACGTCGCGCGCATCGTGGAACATTGTTCTGGCATAAGCGACATTGTAGCTGGTGGGCGAGTTGCGCCGCACGGACCGCCCCTCAACACCGACCGCCGTAGCCAGTTCGTTATTGGTAAAGCCCTGCTCGGGGATATGGCAGATGGCGCAGGACATAGTGTTGTTGGCTGAAAGCCGCCGGTCAAAAAACAGTTTGCGGCCCAGCGCAATTTTGGCCAGCGTTGCTGGATTGTCAGCAGGGATGGGAACCGGCGGCAGGCCAAGCGGCGGTTTTTGCACGCGGGCCAGAGCCGCCTTGTCCCATTTACTCGGCTGCTGCGCGGTCGCGGATTTTGTGGTCGGCAATTCTGGCGCCCCCGCCTTGGCGGGCTGCGGCTCCAGTGCATCGACAGCCAAAGTAGCAACTAACGCTACAACCAAAACCATAGAGAAATAAGCCGTGAGCTTCGCCGTCGCGGTTATAACGCGGCGGAAAACATATCTGGCAGCGCTCATGATTTGCCGCTGCTTTCACCTGCTCCAGCGCCGCTATTTGTCTCTTCTAAAAGCAACGTTTCGATATCGGTGAACAACAGGCGCGGATCGAGAAACCCAAGTCCGTAAATATTTCGAATGCGCCCGCGCCGGTCGACAAGATACAGCCGCAGCAGATGGGATATGGTTTGCCCGTCCGCTCGGGGGTTAATACTTTGGCCATAGCCACGCAGGATCGGTTTAAGCTGCCGCGCCGACGCCGTTGTTAAAAAGGTCCAGGGGATTTTTTTGTCTGCCTCAGGATCAGCCAGCGCAGGATAACCATAGCTTTGCATTGCGGCCGGCGTGTCGCGTACCGGATCGAAGCTCAGGGATATAAAGCGCGTATTACGGGAAATTCGCGGCAGATGAGCGCTGGCATCGCGAGTATCAAATAAAGTTGCCGTGGCCAGCGGACAACCCTTTTCCTCAGAACACATGGCATAGATAAAACTGAGCACGCTGATTTTGCCGCGCATATACCGTTTCAGTTTTTGCGCCTTGCCTTCCGTGTCAAGCACATCGCCATCGCTCGCCGTACCGATTACCGGCAAAGCATAACTGCCCGGCTCAGGCGGCTCAAAATCATGTTCAGTGCTGCGCGGAAACAACTGCGTGATGGTCCCGGCGCTCAAACGTGGCGGTGCGGATTGATGAGCTTGGGAGCTTTCAATCCGCACCTTTGACAAGCTGCTTGCATAAAACAACGCGATTGCGGCGCTTAATACTACCAACCCGCCAATTCCAAATTTCCTCATCCTCATTAGCAACACGCCAGTTAGTGCTCCGCCAAACTTGTTTGTGCTACACCAAATCAACACCCTCATGGAGGGCACGGAATTAAAATCGACCTTCAGCACAGCTGGTCTGAATTGGTCCAATCTAAACGATTGCCTAGCTTCTGGAGTAGCACAAATGCTGCCCCAACTCTCCTACAAATATCTTGCGCAATATCGCTGCAACACAACATATCAAAGTGCGCGGCGCGGGCGCGCTCAGCTACCGTAAAGTTTGCCACTGCCAAAGCGCATCTGATGAGCGCGGCCCAGGCCAAGCTTATTGAAATCGACGGTAAACTTCTGCGTCAACTCCTTGCCGTTCCAGGTGAACCCACGCACATATTGCGCATTGTCCTTGCCCTTCTTGTCCCAATTGCCGAGCAGGGAGCTGGAATAATACAGCCGTTTGCCGTCCCAGCTTTGCGACACCATATTGACCTGGGCGTCGATCTTTTTCTCATAGATCATTTTGGGTTTGTGCGGATCGGAAATATCAAACAGCCGGGTCATGCCGTCGAG